>JALQST010000113.1 GCA_023264315.1 Nodosilinea sp. BSH.14 | reverse complement strand
GTCCCCCAGTTTGAAGGGGCGTCCCTGGCGATCGCGGGTGGATCCCCAGCCGATGGTGATGGGCTCCCCCCCGGTTTTGGGGTCAGGATAGGCTTCCAACCGAGACCCCTCAAAAATCTTGATTAAATCCACCCCCGGCGTGGGTACCCCAACCATGGCTTTTTCCCTCAGCAACCCAATGATCACCGCACAGTGTAGCTTGCTTCTCCAATGCTGATCCGCTCTCGTTTCCCGATCTACCGGCGCGGCCTCTGAATCTATCCTCGCTGCGATTGAAAGCCCTAGCCCCGGGCTATCACTGGATCCCCACTAGCCTCAGCCCTAGGGCTAGCCGTTACCCACACCGATCAGGGAGGGTAGCCCAGCGGTCAGTCCTAGGCGTCCAGGCGATGTGTCGTTTCTCTGTCGTTACTGTGCTGAACCGATGGTGCTCTCCTCTCGTTTCTCCCTCACCGATCTCACCCGGCGCTATGACCAGGGCCAAATGCGGTTTGAGCATCTAGATCTCACCCATCTTGCCCTCAATGACGTCAAGCTTCCTTTCCTAGACCTGGTGGATGCAACCTGCAAGGCGTCAACCTCGCCAATACCGACCTAACGGGGGCCAACCTGCTGGGCACCCTAATGCCCGACGCCACCTACGTAGACTACTCCATGGAACTGTTGGCGGCAGGATCGGACTAGGGGGATGGCCTACCCGGACTGCACCCAGGCTTCCAGGGTGGCGGCATCGGTGGGAAGGGCGGCGGTCAGGGTTTCGCAGCCGTCGGCGGTAATTAGCACATCATCTTCAATGCGAATGCCGCGCACCGTGGCGAAGGCGTCCAGGCGATCCCAGTTCACGGCATCATCATACTGACCCGACTGCCGCGCTGGCCCCAGAATTCCAGGCACCTGGTAGAACCCGGGCTCAATGGTCACGACCATGCGGGGAGCCAAGGGCCGATCGAGCCGCAAAAAGCCCAGGCCAAACCGTGGGCTGCGCCGCCGACCTGGGGCATAGCCCGCCTCATCTCCCAGGTCTTCCATGTCGTGGACATCCAGCCCCAGCAGGTGGCCCACCCCATGAGGGAAGAACAGGGCGTGAACATCCCATTCCACCAAATCCTCGGGCTGGCCTCGCAAAATGCCGAGATCCACCAAGCCCGCCGCTAGGGTACGGCAGGCCAAGAGGTGTAAATCCCGGTATTCCACCCCCGGTTTTGCCGCCGCAATGCAGGCATCATGGGCGGCCAGGACGACGGCATAGAGGTCTCGCTGGGGGGGCAAAAACCGACCGGAAACGGGCCAGGTGCGGGTAATGTCTGCGGCCCAGCCGAGGGGGTTTCGGCCCCGGCATCCACCAGCAGCAGGTCGCCCGGGTGGAGGGGATGATGGTAGTGATCGTTGTGCAACACCTCGCCGTGGGTGGTGACGATGCTGGTGTAGGCGCAGGGGCATTGGTGGGCCATCATCACCTGCTCGATGGCCGCCCGCACCTCGGCTTCGGTGGCGGCGTGGCGGGTTGCCGCCATGCCCGCTTGGTGGGCCAAAACCGACACCTGGGCCGCCCAGCGCATCTCCGCCAAGGCCCAATCATCGTGGGATAGGCGCAGTTCCACTAGGGCCTGTAGCAAGGATTTCTGGGACGGTGTCGCCTGGGCTAGATTCTCGGGCAACTCCACCGCCTCTCCCCGGTGCTGGGGTAACTCCGCCAGGGGATACACCGCCTGGGCAGCCATGGCCTCCGCGTGGTCGGCGGGGCTGGGGCTGGGCCCATGCCACAGGGCCGCCCCCGGATCGGGATCATCCATAAACAGTGTGGCCTTGCCGTCCTCCACCAGCAGCGCGGCCCCGGCGAGGGGCAACCCCGCCAAGTAGAGAAAATGGCTGCTGGCCCGAAAGGGATAGGTATTGGCCGGAAAATTACGGGATACCGGCTGCCCCGACCCCAGCAACACCGGAGCCGAAAACCGCTGGGCCAAGGCCCGCCGCCGCCGCCCAAGACAGGCCCGCGCCAATACCGACAGCCCTGTAGCTGGATGGGATACGGCTGGAGATGGGTCTATCCTGTTGACCGCCTGTGGGGCAACCATCGGTCTATCCCTCGCAATGACTCGCAATAATCTGTAACGTGATCCCGTTCACATTGTAGCGGGGGCCGACCGCTGGCTTTCCACCCAATCCAGCACCCGGTTCCAGGCCCACCAGGGGTCAGGGTCGTTGGCAAGGCGTTGCCCGGTGGGGCCGCTGTAGTAGCCCACGTGGCCACCGTACTCCGTCGCCACCACGTCTAAACAGGGGTTTTGCTGCCCCACGGCCACCAGTTCGGCCCCCAGATCGGGATGAAACAGCGGATCATCGGTGGCGTAGAGAATCAGGGTGGGCACCGTGAGATCGGGCAAAAAGGGCAGGGGGCAACTGGCGGCGTAGTAGTCTTCCACGGTGGCAAAGCCCAGGCGGGGAATCACCAGTTCGTGGTCGAAGCCCCAAATGCTATCGGCCCGCTGGATGGCGTCTAGATCAAAATCCTGGGGATGGTATTGATGAAGCTGAAGGGCCAAACGGTTGAGTTCCTGGGCAATGGCTCGCTCCAGATACTTCCCCAGGGGAGCCGCCATCAGGTAGGGCAGGGAGCGGTTGGCGTCCACATTGGGGCACACCACCGCCACGCCGCCGATGTCCTCCGGTAGCAGGGGAGAGTCAGCGGATAACGCCATCGCTGCCTTGCCCGCCCACAGCGCCAGTTGCCCGCTGAGGGAATAGCCCACAAACCAGTAGGGCGGCGGACAGCCCAACGCCTTGGCCTGGGCGGCTAGGGCGAGGTAATCGTCCCCTTCATAAATGCCGTCGGAGGTGAGGGTGGGCGAGAGTTCCGCCGTTTTGCCGTGGGCGCGCCAGTCGAACAGCAGCACGCCGTAGCCCTGGTGATAGGCTTTGCGGCCCAGAATCCCCAGATACCACTGATTTTCCAGGCTGCCCGTGATGCCGTAGGTGGCAAGGATCGTCCCCTTGGCCTGGGGCGGGGTGGCCCACTGGCCAAACAGCGGCACCTGACCCTGCCCGGTAAAGATGTGATCTTGATAGGCCACGGGCGGGAGTTGGATCGTCCGCTGCCACCGATGTTGGGCCACCAGGGCGATATAGAGGGTCATCAGCAACCCAGAGCGCAGATACCACGGCGGCAGAAAGGGCACATCTCGGCAGGGAGAAAGAGGCATCAGCGTACCGTAAATGTTTGATAATGAATGGGCATCCTCACATGATCCTATCCTTAGCCTGCCATGGTTTTCCCGTTGGCAGATCCGCCGTCCGTTTCCTTGAGTCTAACCCTGCCATGACCCCGTCCACCGCCCATGCCCCGTCCTCAATCCATCGCATTGGCGTCATTGGGGGCGGGCAACTGGCCTGGATGATGGGGCCAGCGGCGCAGCGGTTGGGCTTGGAACTCGTGGTGCAAACCCCCAGCGAGGCGGATCCAGCGGTGGCCATGGCCCAATCCGCCGTGCTCGCCCCGGTGGCGGATGTGGCGGGGACAACCGCCCTGGCGGATCAGTGCGATGTGATCACCTTTGAAAACGAGTTTATCGACTGTGCCGGACTGCAACCCCTGGCGGATCGCGGGGTCAGGTTTCGGCCCCGGCTGGAGGTGCTGAATCTGGTGCTGGATAAGCGCCACCAGCGGGAATTTTTTGCCCGCATTGGCTTGCCCAACCCCCGCTGTGCTGTGCTCGACGGAGCCGAGTCCGAGGCGGAACTGCACCAACGTGCCGCCGATCTGGGCTTTCCCCTGGTGATGAAAACCCGCCGCCTAGGCTACGACGGCTACGGCACCAGGGTCGTTCGCGCCCCGGAGGAGGTGCTGGCCACCTGGGATTCCTTTCAGCGGGCTCCGGTGCTGATGGAGGAATTTGTGCCCTTCACCAAGGAGTTGGCGATTATGGTGGCCCGATCCGCCACGGGGGACATCGCCCTCTATCCCACGGTGGAGACGGTGCAGGTGAACCAAATTTGTCGGCGGGTGGTGGCTCCGGCGGCGGTGAGTACGGCGGTGGCGGACACCATGACCCACCTTGGTCGCACCCTGGCGGAACAGTTGGAGTTAGTGGGCATCGTGGGGATGGAATGTTTTTTGACCCAGGATGACCGGGTGTTGGTGAACGAGATCGCCCCCCGCACCCACAATTCCGGCCACTACAGCCTCGATGCCTGCGCCACCTCCCAGTTTGAGCAGCAGCTTCGGGCGGTGAGCGACCTTCCCCTCGGATCTCCCCACCTTACCTGTGCCCAGGCGGTGATGGTGAACCTGCTGGGGCTAGCGGAATCCGAGGCCAGCCACGAGCAAAAACTGGCCCAGCTTCAACAACTCCCCCAGGCCACCCTGTATTGGTACAACAAGGGCATTCGCCCCGGTCGCAAACTGGGCCACATCACCCAACGGCTGGAATCTGGGACAGACCCCATCGCCGCCGCCGAAGCCATTGAAGCCCTGTGGTACGGCCCGAATCCCATCTCGTCCTAGGAGCCAGGGGGCTGTCCTACGGGCGCAGGCGCTGCGGTTGGCCCCAGAGAACCGTTTCGTGTTTGTAGATCACCATGCCGGGGCGAGCCCCCTTGGGCTTATACACATGGCGCGGCTGGGTATAGATGACGGGCACCTGGTCGGACTGGCGGGCGCGGCTGAAGTAGGCCGTCACATCGGCCACCCATTGCAGATCGGCCTCGCTGGGCACCTGGCCCGCCCCCAGGCGCAAAAGGACGTGGCTACCGGGAATTTCCTGGGTGTGAAACCAGAGGTCGTAGTCGGTGGCGACGGTGGAGATCAGCAGGTCATTTTGGCGGTTGTTGCGGCCAATCAGCACCGTCAGGCCGTCGGGGGTTTGCAGGTGTCGCAGGGCTTCGGTGGGGTTGCGGCGTTCCTGGGGGCGGTAGTCCGTCGAGGTCAGATAGCCCTGCTGCACCAGTTCGTCGCGAATGTCGGTGAGGGCGTCGAGGTCGGCGGGTTCGTCGTAGCTGGGCAGTTGCCCCAGGGCGGATTCCACCTGTTCCAGGTAGGTCAATTCGGCCTCCACCTCGGTCAACAACGGCACCACCCGATCCTTAGCCCGCTTCAGCTTTTGGTGCTGTTTATAGAGTCGCTGGGCCTGCTGAATGGCGGTTTTGTCCGGGTCGATGGGGATGGTAACGGGATCGCCGGTTTCAAAGTCCGCCAGGGTCATGGCGGTGAGACCGGGCTGCCACTGGTGGCTGTAGGTCATCAGCAAATCCGCCTGCTGACGAATTGCCTCGGCCTGGGCGGATTGATCCAACCGCTGGCGGAAGGTGTCGGCCTTTTGGCCCAGTTTATCGAGGTGGCCCTTGAGTTTTTGCTGGAGCTGATTCCTCAACCGATCAAACTGCTGCCGATTCAGTTCATCCCGGTAGTAGTGGTTCAGCAGACCATGGAGGTCATCGGCGGGGGCGAGGGCGTCCCAATCTAGCATGGTGTAGCCTGTGGCGGTGCGACCGGGGAAAACCTGCCCCTTCTCCAGGGCCATCAGCCAGCGCTGCCACACCGTAAACAGCCGATCCCAATCTGCCTGGGTCAATTCTTCAGCGGGCTGGTGGGGACTGAGGTTGGCCGCCCCCGCCAAGGTGGCCACTAGGGCCGAACTGAGGCCGCCGTAGCTCTGCATCAGCATTGTTTTCAGGGTGCTGGGCACCAGGCTCACTCGATCCTGCCAGCTTGCCTGGGTTTCCTGGGGGTTGGGCAGGGGGTTCATCATCGCCGGGGGCAGCACGTAGGGATCCCCGGTTTGGATGGGCCGCACCCGCGACTGCTGATCGCTGACCTGGTGGGCGGCGGTGACAATGTGGTTCTGGGCATTGGCCAAAATTACGTTGCTGTATTTGCCCATGATTTCCACATACAGATGCCACTGGGGCGGATCGCCGGGGCGGGGGCCAAACTGCAAATCCAGCGCCCGTTCCCAGGGGGCCACAGGGGCAATGGCCACCAGGGCCAGTTGGTTCAACTGATGCTTGAGCTGCTGGCTAAAGGTGAAGGTATCCGGCCCCTTGGGGGGAGCCTCGCCGAGGTGCAGCCGCGCCGCCTGGGGGTGCCAAGACACCGTCAGCCAGCCCCGGCGATCCAGGGTGCGGAGGGCGATGGCAATGGTGGTGGTGTCGCACTGCACCACCTGTTCGCAGCGAGCCGGGAGCCAGTTGGCCCGCAGATCGTGGCAGACGGCCATCAGGGTTGTGAAATCGACGGGTTGCACGGGTTTTTCTCCCCAAATCTTGAAATTTGGCCGGACATTTCCCCCGGCCCCCTGGCCATTCGCGAGTAGGGGCGCTAGGCTAAATCCTAGGCCTAATAGCCAGCTTTATCCGGCCATCTAGGGCAAAGCCTCGCATTAACGCCTGATTTCTAAGGTTTTGTGGTCTGTTCCTGGTTCATTGCCCCCACCCACCTAACATTATGGACATCAAGCTCATCAATATCGGCTTTGGCAATATTGTGTCGGCCAATCGCGTCATTGCCATTGTCAGCCCGGAATCGGCCCCCATCAAGCGCATCATTAGCGACGCCCGCGAACGGGGACAACTGGTGGACGCCACCTATGGCCGCCGCACCCGTGCGGTGATCATTACCGACTCAGGCCACACTATTCTATCCGCCATTCAGCCCGAAACCGTCTCCCATCGCTTTGTGAGTGGCAAAGACGGCAAAGATGGCGGCGATCCCAAGAATTGATCCCAAGACCTTAGTGCACCCCCCAGCCCCATGACCCTTTCCCTCTTCCAGGTTGATGCCTTTACCGACCGGCCCTTTGGGGGCAACCCAGCGGCGGTGTGTGCCCTGCCCGAGGCGCGGCCCGATGCCTGGATGCAGCGGGTGGCCCAGGAGATGAACCTCTCGGAAACCGCCTTTTTTTACCCCGAAGCCGAGGGCTATCGACTGCGCTGGTTTACCCCCACCGTGGAGGTGGATCTCTGCGGCCACGCCACCCTGGCCACCAGCCATGTGCTCTGGAGTGAGGGCTATCTCGCCGCCGACCAAACCGCCCAATTTCACACCCGCAGCGGCCTGCTCACCGCCCGCCGCCAAGGGGACTGGATGGAGCTGAATTTTCCCACGGCCCAGCTCCAGGCCATTCCCGCGCCCCCCGGCCTTGCCGCCACCCTGGGTGCAGAACCCCAGCGGGTGATGGCCACCGATTTGGGCTATCTGGTAGAAATCGCCACCGCCGATCAGGTGCGTCAGCTTCAGCCCGATTTCGCTGCCCTCCAAGCCCTCGCGGTGCCGGGGGTAATCGTCACCAGCCTAGGGGAAGCCCCCTACGACTTTGTGTCCCGATTTTTTGCGCCCAACCTCGGCATTAACGAAGATCCTGTCACCGGATCCGCCCACTGTAGCCTCAGCCCCTACTGGCGAGAACGCCTCGGCAAAACCGCCTTCCTGGCCTACCAAGCCTCCCAGCGGGGCGGCGTGGTAAAGGTGCAGGATGAGGGAAGTCGCGTGCGCCTCAGCGGCCAAGCCATCACCGTGCTGCGAGGAGACCTCGTCGCCTAGGCTGGTGTCAGGGTTTGATGATGTAATCCTTAGGGGATTGTGAGAATTTCTGTCCCTCGGTGGGATCTCCGCTACTATCCACGCCGAGGGAGATGGGGGCATCGCGGGAGAATCGTTGCCCAAAGTACGCGATTTCGCGGCTTTAACCCGGTAGGATACTACAGGTTTTCCCGCTGGTTTGCCGCCCCCAGCCCTGAACGGGGATGAGGGCATCGAATCTCATTGGATTGAATCTCAAACGGAGGAATAGTCATGGTTGCAATTGCGTCGGTACATGGGAGAGAAATCCTTGATTCTCGCGGTAATCCAACGGTTGAAGTGGATGTGGTGCTAGAGGACGGCAGTAAGGGACGGGCGGCGGTGCCCTCCGGTGCCTCTACGGGAATTCGTGAAGCGGTGGAACTGCGGGACGGCGACAAAGCCCGCTACGGCGGTAAGGGCGTCCTCAAAGCGGTGGCCAACGTCAACGACACCATCGCCCCTGCGGTGAAGGGAATGGATGCCGCTGATCTCGCCGCCGTGGATGGCAAGATGCTGGAACTGGACGGCACCGAGAACAAGGGCAACCTGGGGGCCAATGCCATCCTGGGTGTGTCCATGGCCGTGTCCCGTGCTGCTGCAACGTCCGCCGGGGTGCCCCTCTACGTGGCCCTGGGCAGTGCCGATTCCGTGCTGCTGCCCGTGCCCTGCTTCAACATCATCAACGGCGGTGCCCACGCCGACAACAGCGTAGACTTCCAGGAATTCATGATTGCCCCCGTGGGTGCCCCCACCTTCTCCGAAGCCCTGCGCTACGGGGCCGAGGTCTACCACGCCCTCAAGTCCGTCCTCAACAAAGCGGGCTACAGCACCGGGGTGGGAGACGAAGGCGGCTTTGCCCCCAACCTGAAGAGCAACGTGGAAGCCATTGAGGTAATTTTGCAGGGCATCGAAAAGGCCGGACTGCGCCCCGGCGAGGACATCGCCCTCGCTCTCGACCCCGCCGTCAGCGAACTCTACCAAGAGGACGGCAGCTACCTGTTCTACAAGTCCGACCAAAGCCGCAAATCCTCCGACGACATGATCGACCTGTGGGAAAGCTGGGTGAACCAATTCCCCATCGTCTCCATCGAAGACGGCCTGGGCGAGCAGGACTGGGAAGGCTGGAAGCGGATGACCCAGCGCCTCGGGGGGCGCATCCAACTGGTGGGCGACGACGCCTTTGTCACCAACCCCGCCATCATCGCCAAGGCTATCCAAGACGGCGTGGGCAACTCCACCCTGGTGAAGGTGAACCAAATCGGCACCATCACCGAAACCCTCGCCGCCATCAAAATGTCCCACGATGCGGGCTACACTTGCATGGTCAGCCACCGATCCGGCGAAACCCCCGACGACTTCATTGCTGACCTCGTCGTCGGTGCCATGACCGGGCAAATCAAAACCGGAGCCCCCT
>JALQST010000112.1 GCA_023264315.1 Nodosilinea sp. BSH.14 | reverse complement strand
TGTCTCTGCAAGACCTCGGCACCCAGTTTAAAGACCCCTTCTTGCAGCGGGCCGTTCCCCACATGTTCTCCTGGTACCGATGATGGTGCAGGGCGTCCCCAAACGCCTTCCAGGGCTAAAACACTTTTCCATGGTCGGCCACTGGACAGAACCGGGCGGCAGCGTCCCCATCGCCGCCATGTCAGGACGCAACATGATTTACGAACTCTGCCACGAAGACAACAAGCCCTTCGCCACAGCCTAGTGGTTTGTCAGGGTTAAATTGTAAGGGTTGCAGATAGCCTCAAAGCCCTTCGACTGTTCGACAGGCTCACAGTTCAGGACGACCGTAAACAGCACGTTCGGACTGAGCCTGTCGAAGCCCTAATGCTGAGTCTTGACACCGCACTAGGCGCTGTAAGGGTTTGTAAGGGTCATTAACAGTTCATGTCAGATCGCCAACATCCCCTGGTTTCAACCAGAGAATGGGGGTAAGGGCGATTGCAGTCCAGCGGCGCTTCACGGTTCATCGTCCCGGAGGGTATTCCCATGCTGTCCTTCATCTTCACCTACCAAGACACCCTCTACCTGGCCACCAAACTAGGGGCCTTAGGGGCCATCCTCTTGGTGTCCTGGCTGATCACACGACACGACCACGCCGCCCATCACGGGTAGATGGTTTGCGGCTACCACGGATCTAGCCCGTACCAGTGCCCTCAACGCGTTGCCCGTTGTCCCATTGTTGTGAGGGCTCGATTTCATGTATCAAAAAATTCTGGCGGCTCTTGATAGCAGCCACTTTAGTGATGCCATTTTCCAGCAGGCCCTAGCCTTAGCCCAGAGCAATCAAGGCGCACTCCTGCTCGTCCATTGCCTATCCGGCGAAGAAGAAAGCAGCCCGCTACCAATGCATCGTCGGATCGACTCCATCTATTGGGCATCGGGCACCGAGATCAACCTAGACGCCTGGAAAGAGGCATGGCATCGGTATGAACGAGAAAACCTAGATCGCCTTCAACAATTAGCCGGCAGTGCCAATGCCCTAGGAATCACCACTGAGTTTAGACAACTCATCGGCAGTCCTGGCCGAGTAATTTGTAAGGCCGCTCAGCAGTGGGATGCTGATGTTATTGTCGTAGGCAATCGAGGCCGCAGTGGTTTTTCAGAAGTGGTAATGGGCAGCGTCAGCAACTATGTCATGCACCATGCTCCCTGCTCTGTGCTTGTGCTTAAAACAGAGGTCATAGAAGCATCACAGCCAACCTAACTCGGCTAATTTCATCCTTTCTGACATAAAATCCGCTCCGAAATCCCTATTTCTATCCCATGGCTGATTTAGATCAGCACATACCTATCGCACCGACCTGCCAATGCGATAGGTATTTTATTAGGGCATTTATATCCAGAGTGATAGCTAAACACAGATCAGCAACGGCGTTAGGTATTACCACCAATCTATCCACAGACTTCGGCATGATCTGGGGAAAACTTAACGGTGAAATGTGATCTTAAATTACGGCATTTTCTGAAGAATTTTTCTAAAAATACCTGTGGAAAAACATCTTTTTTCTGGGGGAAACTCCTTAAAAATCAGTGGAAAACCAAGTATTTTTTAGGCCATTTTTAATTCCATCTAAAAACCTGGGGAAAACTCATCTTTCTCTCCACAGGTTTTCCCCAAGAACTTGAATAAAAAAGCCCATAATAGACGGGCGATCCCAGGGTTTTCCTCAGTTTCCACACCCCCTATTACTACTACTCTTTTAAATTATTCTGATCTAGAGAGCCCAGGCATCATTTGAAAAGCAGGAAAAATATCGTATTGAAGATCCAGAAAAACGGTGCTACATTGATCTAGCCTCAGGAACAATCCCCTCAATTTAGATGCCATTGTTCCTGAAGTAAGGATCCTGAGTTTTCCCAGTCGCCGCGTTTTCAAGGTCTTGTCCCAGCCAAATGTGGCTTTGGCAGAACCTTTGCTTGGAAAAAATGAGATACTGCTACCACTAGCCAAGGTCTCTTGTACTGAACCCTGGCGTTCTATCTGTAGGCGTGGTTGACCGCCATGCACCTTGTCGTTTGACGTTAGTGAACCTGCCATGAAGTTTGTCTGTTCTCAAAATGAGCTGAACCAGCAACTGTCGTCGGTCAGTCGGGCGGTGCCTTCACGCCCTAGTCGCCCCGTGTTGGGCAATATTTGGGTCAAGGCCGATGCTGCTCAGCAAACCGTGACTCTGGTGGGTTTTGACGAGGTATTGGGCATCGAAAGCTGTTTTGCAGCTCGGGTGGAAGCTTCTGGGGTGCTCACTTTGCCCGCCAAATTGTGGGGCGATATCATGTCTCGCCTGCCCAACGAAGATGTGGTGACGGAACTGACGGACGAGGGTACCACCGTGACGATTACCAGTTCCTCCGGCCATTACGAGGTGCGCGGTCGGGGGGCCGAGGACTATCCTTCTCTGCCCACCGTAGAAGATGGGGACGCCATTGCGCTCTCTGCTGAGGCTCTGCTTAATGGGTTAAAAGGTTCCCTCTTTGCTACCAGCGGTGACGAAACGAAGCAGGTACTGACCGGGGTGCATTTGCTCTCCGATGCTGACACCCTGGAATTTGCCGCTACCGATGGCCACCGTTTGGCGGTGGTACAAACGGTGGATGAAACGGGCACCCCCACCCCCGAAATGGATGTGACGGTTCCAGCCAAGGCGCTACGGGAACTGGAACGGATGATTCAGTCTCATACCTCCAGCGAACCGGTGCAGGTAC
Organism: Nodosilinea sp. BSH.14; assembly: GCA_023264315.1. GTDB lineage: Bacteria > Cyanobacteriota > Cyanobacteriia > Phormidesmidales > Phormidesmidaceae > Nodosilinea. Next base: position 6,264 of record JALQST010000112.1, on the reverse strand, counting down.
GGTTGGATGACACCCAAGTGATGTTTGACCTGGGCAACCAAAAGCTCACGACTCGGTTGCTGGAGGGGCAATATCCCAACTATCGCCAACTGTTGCCTAAGCAATTTGCCCGCCAAATCACCCTTGACCGCCAAGGGTTGATGAAGAGCCTAGAGCGCATCGCCGTTTTGGCCAGCCAGAAGAACGACATCATCAAAATGTCCCTCAATAGCGCTCAGCAAGTCGTGGCCCTTTCGGTGGAAGCCCAGGAAGTGGGCAGCGGTCGTGAGGAACTGCCTGCCCAAATTAGCGGTGACGACCTCGATATTGCCTTCAATGTGCGCTACCTGCTGGATGGCCTCAAGGCCTTTAACGGCAACCAAGTGCAGATGCAGTGCAATGCCGCCACCAGCCCCGCCGTGCTGAGCCCCCTAGGTGAGGCCAAAATCACCTACCTGGTGATGCCTGTGCAAATCCGTAGCTAGCTGTGGAAAACACCTGATCCTGTTGAAAAGTGCAGCCCCCTGTGGAAAATAGGTCAAACCGTTGAAAATGTAGGGTTCTGGGGAAAAGTTATCCCCCTGTGGAAAACAAACCCATGCTGTTGAAAACTCTAGAATTTTGTTGAAAACCCTGTCCCTGTGGCAGGGTTTTTTCGTCTCCCGCGCTGCTGACCGTTTGACCTTCGTTAGGATAAAAACGTTCTGACCTCGGTTTTTTATTCCTATGGCAAGGCTTGTTCTAATTACGGGTGCCTCTAGCGGCATTGGCTATGAAATGGCCAAGGTTTGCGCCGCCAAGGGGCATGATGTGGTTGCGGTTGCCCGCAGAGAAGATCGTTTGATGGCACTTAAGCAAGAGATTGGACAAACCCATGGTGTGACTGTGTGGCCCTATGCGGCAGATTTGACCGATGCCCAAGCCTGCCAATCGCTGTTTGACTGGACACAAACCCTCGACCAACCCCTCTACGCCCTGGTGAATAATGCCGGATTTGGCCTCCTAGAACCCTTCACTGACACCGATTGGGCACAGCAAAACGCCATGCTCCAACTCAACATCGTGGCGCTCACCCACCTGACTCACCTGTGGTTACCCGGAATGATCGCCCAAGGCCAAGGCCGTATTTTAAACGTGGCTTCCACTGCTGCTTTTCTGCCAGGGCCATATATGGCTTGTTATTACGCCTCTAAAGCCTTTGTGCAATCCTTCACCGAAGCCATCGCCAGCGAACTGGAAGGCACAGGCGTGACCGCAACCACCCTTTGCCCCGGCCCCACGGAATCCGAATTTCAGGACGTGGCCGGGATGGGACAACTGGAATTCTTCAGCGGCAAACTGCCCACCTCCGCCGAAGTCGCCGCCTTTGGCTATCGAGCTATGGAAAAGGGCGAACGCACCGCCGTTCATGGACTGGTGAATAACTTGCTAGTCTTCGCTACCCGCCTGCAATCCGACAAAGCCCTTGCCACCCTGATGAAAGGCTTTCAGCAGCCCAAGGGTTCATCGAATTAAGGTCTGCCTTGCACTTACTCCGGCAACCAATCGGCGTTAAGCACATCCTCCAGGGAGAAGGGCGGCTGGGTTGGGAACCAATCCTCGGTCAGTCCATACTTCTGGAGGGTTTGCTGTCTGGCCTTGGCGTAGGATGTAGCGAAACTCTCCGCTAACCAGGGCTTGAGACTGGGGCTATCTTCCAAAATCAGATCCACTTGATTACGTTGTTCGATCACCGTATTGCACCAACCCCTAGCATTTTGAGGCTTTTCGCTCTCCCAAAACATCAGCTTCAGCAGATGTTCAAGGATGACCAGCAAGCGGCTTTTTAGTTCCCGTTTTTCGCTGCGGCCCATGCTCTCCACTTCTTCAATTAAGTTATCCCAATCCACCCGATCAAAATCCTGCTGCTTCAGGGCTTCAACGGTGTGCTGAATCCACAGGGAAAAGTCGGCGTCATAGAGTGTGGAAACCGTGGCGGTAGTTGTGGAAAACGGCATGACGGCTTCATGAAATGAGAGGACTATCGCTATTGTAGGCAGTGGTTGATTAAGTGAGCGAATGCCGGCGCCCTACATGCCCGGATTGGCCAGGTTGCGGAACCGGGTAAACTGCGGCTCAAACAAGAGCTTGACGGTACCCGTGGGGCCATTGCGGTGCTTGGTAATAATGACTTCGGCAATGCCGCGATCTGGCGTGTCAGGATCGTAATACTCCTCGCGGTAGAGCATCATAATCAAGTCGGCGTCTTGCTCAATGGCTCCAGAATTATGAGAAACGATGCCGTCGGCTAACCAAGATGCTGGCCCTGGAACCGTCAAGTCATACACCGATTCTTCCCCGGATGGCTCAATGGAAACCACCTCATTCCAGAAAATATCGGCGGTTTCCTGTAAATCCTGGGCAACGGCGATATAGTTTCCTGCACTCAATTCTTTAATCCGTTGCCAGCCATCGAAGGTATACAGCCGATGTTCTGCGGTGGCCCGAATTTTACGTCCGCTGGCGGTCGTTAGCATATAAACCGGACGGGTACCCACTTCCCAAACCACTTCAGCCTGGGCTTGGATAAGCTTGCCATGGCTGTCTAAGCTGATGACTTCAGGAATGTGGCCTACTAGGTCTTGAATCGGGACTCGACGACCATCAGCCAGGACGACTAAGGTATCTCCGGTCACGCATTCCCGCAAATCGCTCATCATCGGGCGTTTGTTGGTGCGAGATTCTACCCCCCGGCTGAGCTGCGATAGGGCAATGATGGGGACGTTTAACTCACGGGCCAGACCCTTGAGGGATCGGGTCATCTTAGAAAGTTCCTGCACCCGATTGTCGCCGCCGCCTTCCATCAATTGCAGATAGTCGATTAGCACTAGGCCCAAGGCACCGCCCTGTTCGGCCTGGAGCCGACGGCAGCGAGACCGAATTTCGGTGACGGAAATGTTGGGCGTGTCGTCAATAAAAATCGGCATTTGCGACAATTGGTTAATGGCAACGCCTAACCTTTCCCACTCGTTTTGGGCAATGCGCCCGGTGCGGAGCCGGCTGCTCTCCATTTCCACTTCGCTGGAGAGCAAGCGGTAGACCAGTTGCAGCTTCGACATTTCTAGGCTGTAGATAGCCACGGGCAATTTTTGCAGTGCGGCAATGTTGCGGGCAATGTTCAGCACGAAGCTGGTGTTGTGTACACAAATATCGTTGGCCACAAAGTTGTGGGTTTCTGGGATGGTGAGGTCATAAACCTGCTTGAGGCCCAAGGGTTCAATGGCAATGATTTCATCCCAATACACGTCACTGGTGGCGAGGTTTTGCAATTCGGTGTTTTCTAGGGCTGTGGCCAGAGCAAAGAGGCGTTCCCTGGTGGGGGCACGTTGGCCAGCATGGATGTTGCTGGTGCCTTTCAATCCGGCCCTGTGAGCTAGGGATTGCCACGATTCATCACCTTTGGCCTCCCGCAACAGGTCCCAAACCTCTATAGGCATGAGGTCTTGGTTGGTTTGATATCGGCGATTTTGTAGGGCCGATTTCACCCGTGCGATGGCGTCTTCTTTGCCAAAGATGCCAATGTCTTGAATAAAGGTTTTGATGGACGGGGCATCGGTGATATCAAGTTGCCAAGCAGGTCGCCGTTCGCCGTTGTATTTGATGGATCGGGACTTCACTTGAGCCAAAATGCCAAAGCGCAGCAAGAGATGCTGAACCTGACGTACCAGGGTTTCACTTACGCTGGAAAAGCCTAGCTGAACTTGACCTGATGCCAGTACTGAGGCCCAGCCATCCGTGGCAAAAAGACGGTTGAGAAATAGCGATAGGTAGGGTCGAGTGAGCTGAAATACTAATGCCGGAATGGTTGTGTGGTGGGCAGACTTACCCCAAAGCCCAACCTCTTGGAGCCAAAGTGTGAGGTTGTTTTGACTCATCCAGCGAACCGTGGCAAGACCGCCAGGGGCCAGTTCCTCTGGTTCAACCTGTAGGAGGTGGCAGAGTTTCTCAAGATTGGCCGGATTTGGAGCGCAAGTTCCCTGCTGCCATTGAGTTAGCAGACTAGGACTAACGTCTAGCTCTTGGGCAATCCAACGCACTGGTTTATCGCTGAGTTGAATCAAACTTCGTAAGTGTTGCCCAAAGGTTTGGCGGGCTTGCTGCACACCATTGCAATCCGAGGTGGCGTAAAACGTCGGTGTCCGGGTGCCTTGGGAGGCTTCTTGACGTACCTTCACCCCTGGAAATAGGACAGCAGCGGCAGTGAAATCAGCTTGAAGCACTGGGTTTTCGTTGGTGAATTGGGGAGAATTGCCCGTCAGGCAACCATCACCGATAAGGTAGGCCAGGAGTTTGATTTGATGTTCCGGCAGTTCTTCACTCCCAAAGACGGGCAGAATGCGGGGAACGGCAATTTTCTGACCCACCGCCAGATCCGATAGCGGTCGCCAGCCCTGAATCGTTAGATAGGGATGGGTGAGGGTGGTTTCTAGGGTGCGACCAGATCGGGTGGTGACACGGAAGACGGGCTTTTGGCCATCATCCACATAGGCGCTGGGTTGGGTGAGGTGAAAGCGCCAGTAGGGGCCTAGGGTGAGCAGATCGGCGGCTTGGGCTTGGTAGATTTCGCCCATGGTTTTGAGGCTGCCATCGGCCAGCAGAATTTGGGCCTCTGCGCTGAGGCACTTACCCATGGATGGCCTCGCCGCCGTAATAATTAGGTCAGATCGCTGGAAGCCCTGGGTCATGGCATCGAGGTCGTAGAAGCCGCAGGGCACACCGGGCAGCACCACGCCGAGGGAACGCTGCTCGATTTCGGCAAAGGTGTCGATCAAAATATCCGACGTTGCCGTGAGGCCCGCCTGGGGGCGTACCTGGGTAATGCCAAACAGCTTTTGCTCCGACTGATCCAGCACCTTTTCTAGGGGTACGGTGGTGTCGTAGCCGAGTTGGGAAATTTCGCCCCCGGTTTGGATCAGCATTCGCCGGGTGTACTTGTCCATCACCAGGGTGGCGTACTGGTCGATGTTGGCGGCGCTCACGGTGCGGTCAATCAGTTGGGCAATGCGGGCCTGACCACCGACCTTTTCCAGCTTGTCGTGATCCTTCAGCCACACGGTAACGGTGAGCAAATCCGTGGGCTGACCCTTGGCATGGAGATCGAGGGCAGCGCGGTAGATTTCCTTGTGGGCACCAATGTAAAACGCGTCGGGGGTGAGGATTTCCATCACCCGACCAATGGCCTCCGGGTCGAGCAGCACACCGCCGAGGATGGCCTCTTCGGCCTCAATATTTTGGGGCGGCAGTCGGTCGTTGACCGCATCAAACTGCAAGTTTTGTACCATGGCAAGTCCGGGGCGGAAGGGGGCCAATGTTTAGAGCCTTAGTGTATCAGGCTGTAGAATTTCAGGGGGGGCGGTTGGTTTGGGCCATGGCCTAGGGAGAATCATCACCATGAGAAAACCAAGTTCCACAACAACAAGTTCCATAACCAATAGTCAAGTTCCACAACCTTGGAATCTTAGAAGTCTGGGTCATGGACGGTTTAGGCGCAGACGACGATAACCACTCCTGGGCGAGAGCCATACAGGGCGAAACAGATCCCGACACTTCAAATTAGTATAATTGTACTATATTAAGATCCGAAAAAATAACCCTAGCACAAGGCCAGGGTTATCCAAATCGTGGCTCGAAGCAGGCTATTCTGCGATGATCCGCAGGTTTACCGTAGCGGTCACTTCGGCATGGAGTTTGATCTGAGCTTCGTACTCGCCCAGTTTATTGATGTCGGGAACGGTGATGTCGCGACGATCCACTTCTTTCCCAGATAGAGACTTGATCACATCGGCCACATCGGAGGAAGTAACGGTACCGAAGATGGCGTCGTTTTCGCCGACGGGTTTTTGGATGGTGAACAAGCCAATGGTGGCCAGGGCTTTTTGGGTGGCCTCGGCCTCTTGCTTAATTTCGAGCTGGCGCTGACGCTCGGCCTCACGACGACGCTCCACCTGCTTCAGCACGCCGGGGGTGGTGCGGACGGCTTTGCCATTCGGCAGGAGATAATTACGTGCGTAACCCGGTGCCACCTCGACGAGGTCGCCATTCTGACCCAGTTTGCGAATGTCTTCGGTAAGAACTATCTGTACCCGTTTTGCCATGATCTTTCTCGTATAGCCCAGTTGACTATACTACTCAACGAGGCTGTCCCCTGGCAACCCCCACTTTTCTTTAGCAGCAATTCTCAGTATGACTAGGCTGGCGAATACAATACCGCTCAGGCTGAGCCTGTCGAAGCCTTTTCACCCTTCG
>JALQST010000111.1:6378-9037 GCA_023264315.1 Nodosilinea sp. BSH.14 | reverse complement strand
GAGGCTTTAAACACCTCGCGGACGTGATTGAAGGCGTTCCGTTCAACGATGGATACCGGATGGATGACAACCCCGATGTGACCCAGATGCAGGACGCCGCCTAGTTCCTAGCCATACACCAGATTTGACAATATCTCTTTGCTGATGGCTTAGCTCTAAATTGATGTTAACGTATTGAAAATGATGGCGATGGGCAAACCTGTCATCATCACCAATGCCTTATAGCACCATAATGAGCCGATGGCGGTACAGGTCAGGAAACGACTGAAACTGGTCAATGAGCCCATCCAAACATTCATCCATATCAGGATCCGGGATTAGTACATCGAGTGTGTATCAGTGGAAATAGGACGCCCCATTGACGTCAAAGGTGGCTCCGGTGGCGTGGGGGGCGAGGCCAGCGGCGAGGAAGGCAACCAGGTTAGCGATGTCTTGGGGATCGGCGGGAGCACCCATGGGAATGTCGCGGGTGACATACTCGGCTCCCCGTTCGGCCATTACTTGTTTGATGCGGTCGGTGCGGACGAAGCCGGGGGCGATGGCGTAGGCCAAAATCCCATCCTTGGCAAAGCCTTTGGCTAGGGTGCGGGTGAGGCTGATCACACCGCCCTTGGAAGCGGCGTAGGCGCTAAATTCTGGGCCATCCCCCCGAAAGGCGGCGCGGCTGGCAATGTTTACCAACGTCCCGCCGCCCTGGGTTTGGAAGTGGAGGACGGCTTCGCGGCACAAATCCGCTACGGCGATCAGGTTGACCTGAAGGGTTTGCTGCCATGCGTCGGCCCAGGTATCCCAATCGCCCTCGATGGGAGCGGCGGGCATGGTGGCGGCATTGTTGACCACGGTGGTAATTGACCCACGCCAAGACAGCGCCTTGGCCCACAAATCCCTTGCTGCACCAGGTTGAGATAGGTCAGCCTGAACCAAGTACACCCGGTTGGAGGACACCCCATCGGCACCGAGGCCAGCAGCGATGGCTTCGGCTTCTGTGCGACCCTGGCTGTAGTGCAACACCACCGAGGCTCCGGCCCGATGCAGGGTTTCCACGATGGCTTTGCCAATGCCGCGAGAGCCGCCTGTCACCAAAATCGTTTGGTTTGCTAAATCAATCATCGGATTGCGTCCCGTTGGTTCCTACAATGGAATGATTAACTATTGGTTATACAACTCTGGAGGAATATATGGTAGGCCGTCCGATTATCCTTGGCATCGTAGGCGACAGCGCCGCTGGCAAAACCACCCTGACGCGAGGCATTGCCCAAATTCTAGGCGAAGACCAAGTCACCACCATCTGCACGGACGACTACCACCGCTACGACCGCAAACAGCGTAAGGAAATGGGCATCTCCGCCCTCCACCCCGACTGCAACTACATCGACATCATCCAGCAACACCTGGGCCTGTTGCGGACGGGACAACCCATCCTCAAACCCATCTACAACCACAGCACCGGGGAATTTGACGCGCCCGAATACATCGAACCGCGCCGCTTTGTGATTGTGGAAGGGCTGCTGGGCTATTCCACCCGCGCCTGCCGCGATGCCTACGATGTGAAGGTGTACCTCGCCCCGCCGGAAGACCTACGCGCCAACTGGAAAATCAAGCGCGATACCCGCAAGCGCGGTTACACCCCCGAAGAAGTGATCGAGCAAATCAAAGCCCGTGAGGAAGACTCCGAAGCCTATATCCGTCCCCAGCGCCAGTGGGCCGACGTGGTGGTGTCGTTCTATCCCCCCAGCAACGAGCAAAGCACCGACGAACTGCTGCTCAACGTGCGTCTGGTGATGCGCCCCACCATCCCCCACCCCGACTTTAGCCACCTGCTGGAAACCAAACACGGCGGCACCCTCAGCGATGCCGTGCGCCTGGAACTTGACCGCGACATGGGCAAACCCGTGGACGTGTTGGAGATCGACTGCCATGCCACCGAGCAACCTGTGCAGGAATTGGAACGTACCCTCTGCGGCGAAATCCCCTACCTGGGCCGCTTTTGCAGCATCGAAGGTAACACCGACATCGGTAAGGTGATCGGCACCACGGGGGAAACCCTGCAAAGCTATCCCCTAGCGCTGACCCAGTTGTTAATCACCTACCACATGCTGAAGGCGGCAAATATCTACGATTAGGGAGTCGGGAGTCGGAAGTCGGGTAGGGGCGAGGTCTCCTCGCCCTGGGCTAACCTTTGACTCCGCTGCCGGTTTCGGTGGGCACAATGTAGCGCTGGAGCAGCACAAAAACCAGGATGGCGGGCAGCACGGAGAGAATGGATCCCGCCGCAATTAAGCGCCAGTCGAGAGAGAAACTGCCCGCCAAGCGGGCGACACCCAGGGGGAGGGTATAGCGTTCCGGCTGATCGAGCAAAATCAGCGGCCAGAGAAATTCGCTCCAGGTGCCAATGAAGACGAAGATGCCGAGGGTGACGAGGGCCGGACGGGTGGCGGGCAGCATCACGTTCCACCAGATGCCGAGGTCGGAGCAGCCATCCATGCGGGCGGCTTCTTCGAGTTCCTTGGGCACGCCCTGAAAGGCTTGGCGCATCAAGAAAATGCCAAAGGCGGAGGCCAAATAGGGCAGCATCAGGCCCAGGTAGCTGTTGCGCAGCCCCCAGTTGACGGCCAGGATATACAACGGAATCATCACGACCTGGAAGGGAATCATGATG
>JALQST010000111.1:0-6368 GCA_023264315.1 Nodosilinea sp. BSH.14 | reverse complement strand
CGAGGAGGGTATCGCGACCCACAAAGGACAGCCGCGCCAGGGGATAGGCGGCGAGGGAGCAGAGCAGCAGGTTAATGGCCACCGTCAACACCGCCACAATGGTGCTGTTCAGGAAATATTGCAGAAAGGGATTGCTTTGCCACACCTGCCGATAGTTGGCCAGGGTAGGGCTTTGGGGGATCAGTTGGGGCGGCGCAGCCAGCAGATTTTCCGTCGGCCCCTTGAAGGAGGTGCTGACCAACCACAGCATGGGAAACACCATCACCAGGGCAATGAGTAGCAGAATCCCATAGAGCCAAAGGGTGCGCCAGTGGGGCCAGTGAACCATGCGCTGGGGCAGAGTGACCATAGCCCTCCCTAGCCCAAGACCAGGTCTTGCAAGAGCCAAAAGCCCTCAAAGGATTCACTGCCAGGGCTGGCTTGCACCCCCAAAAAGTGAACTTGGCTGGCCTTGCGTTTGGCGGTTTCAAACATTTGGGCCTCGGCCAACAGGGAGGGATTGGCGAGGCTGGCGAGGATCCAGCTATCGGCGGCTCCGGTTTCCAAGACGAGCTGCGGGGTTGTGCCCATATCGATGCGCCAATGGGACAGTTCAAGCCCCGACATCCAGGCGGCGAGGGCATTGGCGCGGGAGGAGAAAATGAGCAGCCCCGGAATGGCAAGGCTTTCCTCCACGGCGGTCATCGCCAGGGGGAACGCCTCCCCAAAGCCAATCTCCCAATCGGGCATATCCCGTAGGGACTTGGCATCTAGGGTAACAAAGGCCCACTTTTGGCCCATCAGGGCATCGGGCAGGGTGCGGGGGGTGGGTGGGGGCGCGGCCACGCTGGGGGTGGGGGCCGTGGTGTAGCCCTCCTGTTGGGGATAGAAGGATTGGTTGCGCTCGGTGAGCCAGTGCTGTAGCGCCAGGGTGCGGCGGCTAGGACGGGCGGGCAACCCCACGCCCTCACAGGCCCGCTGGATCATATTCTGCATTTGATAGCGGAAATAGCGGATCGTCGAGGGTGGGGTGGGAACTTGGGCCATGGCCTCCTCAAGGGCCGATTGCAGCGTATTGGAGTTGACCTCGGTATTCGCCACAAATTTGCTATAGCGAAAGCCCCGGGCAGGGTCGGCTTTAACATCCACCGCCCCTTCGCAGATCAACACCTCCCAGCGGCGTTTGTTATTTTCATCCAGCAAGGGGCGCGAGTAAAAATCCAGTTCCCAAATGGTGGCCATGGTGCCTAGGCCTCGCTTTCTGCCAACATACGACCCACATCGCCCAGGCGGTTTTCAGCCTCGGCCATGACCGTTTCCGGCTCCTTCAAAAACTCCCCGGGATATTTTTCGAGGGCGCGGGTGGACAGGGAAATGCGGTTGCGCTCGGCGTCTAGGGCGATGACCACGGCTTTGATCGGCTGGCCCACCTGCAACACCGAGGACAGCGACTCGATATAGTTCTTGCTGATTTGCTTGATGTGCAGCAGCCCGGTGGTGCCGTCAAAATCGACAAAGGCCCCAAAGGGTTTGAGGCTGGCCACGGTGCCCTCCACCAGTTGCCCCAGTTCAAGCTGGCCCATCACCTGGCTACGCGCCGCCGCCCGCTGGGACATCACCAGTTTATTTTTGGCGGGGCTAACTTCTAGGAAGCCGACGGTCATCCGCTGCCCCACCGCTTCCTCCAAGGATTCGTAGGTGCCACTGAGTTGGGAACGGGGCACAAACCCACGCAGCCCTTCCACATCCACCGTTACGCCGCCCTTGTTAAAGCCCGTGACCTTCACCTCCATGGCCGCGCTTTGATCCGCCATTTCGACGAGCTTGTCCCACAGTTGCTTCACCTTCAGCTTGCGGATAGAGAGCAACACCTGGCCATCGGCATCCTGATCGCGGATCACCTGGAAGGCATATTCCTCGCCCACCTCCAGCAGCCCCTCTAGGCTGTGAACGGCCCGCACGGCGGCTTCCCGCAGGGGCAAGAAGGCCGAGGACTTGCCACCAATGTCTACGGTGGCCCCATCGTTGGCGAGGGCAATGATGGTACCGCGAACGGTGCTACCCACCTGGAAATCATAGTCGTGGGCGGCCAGGGCCTTAGCGAAGTCTTCGGTGGAAAAAGTCAAGCGCGGTTCTCCTGAAGCTCAGCAAATCATGTAGCTTTCTACTATACACCTGCCCCCCAACCAACCGTTAGCCCTCGCCCCAATCCGCCCGCCCCAGGGCCGCCATGGTGGACGGGATGTGCGTCGTTGTCCACCGTTCTCTATAGTTCTAGTATTCCCATCGCCCCGGTTGCCTCAACCGCGTTATCCCCATGTCCCTTGCCGTTGGTGATCCCGCCCCAGATTTTTCCCTCCCCGATGCCGAGGGAACCCTGTACAGCCTAGACTCCCTCCGGGGCCAGCGGGTGGTGCTGTATTTCTATCCTCGCGACAACACCCCGGGCTGCACCAAGGAAGCCTGTGGCTTTCGCGATGCCTATGCCGCCTACCAGGCCCAGGGCGTTGTGGTGCTGGGAGTGAGCGCAGACGATGCCAAATCCCACAGCAAATTTGCCGCCAAGTATGCCCTGCCCTTTCCGCTGCTGATTGACGAGGGCGGTGAGGTGGCCAGCCGGTTTGGGGTCTATGGCTTGAAAAAGTTTATGGGTAAGGAATACATGGGCATCACCCGCAGCACCTTTATCATTGGCCCCGAGGGTACCCTAGAGCGCATCTACCTGAAGGTGAAGGCCGAAACCCACGCTGAAACCGTCCTAGCAGACTTGGCCGAGGGCTAGGGTTCCCCTCTTAGCCGGTTTTGGAGGAGGGGGCATGGTTGACTTGGCCCATGGCTTGAAGACCTTGGCGGGGCTGCTGTTTCGGCGTCCCCTGCTGGGGGTCTGCGTGATTCCGGTGCGGCCCGATGGCACCCTGGTGTTGATTTTGCGCCGAGACAACCGCCGCTGGGGCCTGCCCGGTGGCCTGGTGGACTGGGGCGAGGACGTGATCACCGCCGCCCGTCGTGAGTTGCGGGAGGAAACGGGCCTGTCATCCGCTGAGGTGGATCGCCTGGTGGGGGTCTATTCTCAGCCCGGTCGGGATCCGCGTTTTCACTCAGTGTGTGTGGCCGTGGCCATGCGGGTACCCAATCAGCCCTACGGGGCCGACCCCCGCGAGGTGCGGGCGGTGCAGGCCTTCGCCCCCGACGCCCTGCCCTGGGAACACCTGGCCCACGACCACCGCCAGCACCTTGAGGATTTCTTCCAGGGCAAAACGGTTTTAACCTAAGCTGGAAGAACCGAGGGCCAATCCGCGCATACCGGAGGCCAGTGCCCTCCACCCAGGGCTACATTGACGTAATGGTTGTATCGAGTTCGTCCCGGCCATGAAACCCTCCCCCGATACCATCCTGCGCACGGGCCGCCTGAAGGTGCCCAGCGGCACCCTGTTCTGGCACGAGGCCGGACGCGGAGAAACCCTCCTCTTTCTCCATGGTTCCTGGCAAGACAGCGGCCAATGGCTACCGGTCATGCAGGCCATGGCCGCCGACTATCACGGCCTCGTCCCCGATCTCATTGGCTTTGGAGAATCAACCAGTACGGCCACCGTTCATTCCGTAGCGCTGGAAGTGGACGCCCTGCACACCCTGCTGCAAGCCCTGCGGACTTCCCGCTGCGTGCTGGTGGGGCATTCCTTGGGGGCATGGGTGGCCCTCGGCTATGCCCAGCGATATCCCCACCAGGTACAGGGCGTGATCTTGATGGAACCCGAAGGCTGGGCCGATTCCCAGGCGGGCCGACGCTGGCGCCTGGATCGCTGGTTGGTATCCCCCGTTTCCCCCCTGCTCACCCTGGCGGCATGGCTGGGGGGCAAGGGACGACGGCGGGCTTGGCAACGACGGCGGCGCGTTTTGCGGCGGTCTCCGGCGGCTTGCCAAATGCTGTTCCAGCGTCGTCCAGCCGATATTCTGGCGGAACACATCGACCCGAGCCAGTGGCCCCCAACCGTGCCGATGTTGCAACTAATCCCCAGCCCGCCATCGCCGGACGCCCCCGATGGGGCGCAAAACCGGCCTGATCTGGCTGGCTTTCAAACCGCAACCGTGCCCGCCGCCGATACCCCCCTGGGGCTGGCGGAAGAAGCCACCGCCACGGCCATCCGGCAGTTCTTGGCCGCCACCCTGCTCACCCCAACGGCCTAACCCTGTTTTCCTAGGGCTCAGGGCAAACATCAGAAAAGTCTGATGGGTAACGTTAATTAGCAAAGTTTTGTATGTATTCCGGTGCAATGGTCTGATTTTTGAGTGAATAACTTAGTAAAGTTCGGTACCCTAGGGGGTCAAGTCACCCTGTTCATCTTCGGGGATGCAATCTGAAACCACGAGACCAGGATCAGGCAAGCCTATGACTGACAACACCGCTTCTACCCCGGCCCCCGGCCCCCAGGATCAGCCTTGCCCCAACCAAGCCTCCGGCACTTCGGCCCCTGGAGGATCCCAGTCATCGCCCCCCTGGGAAGTGATTACCTTTCCTGGTCAAATGGCCGTCACCGAGACCCCGAACCCTTCCCTCGCTAAAGCCCAGGGGGTAGACCCCGCCACACACCGTACCGAGGATCTGATCCAGCTCATTCAAGACCTCAATCAGTGTAACGACGCCCTACTGATTCGGGTTTCGGATCTGGAGGAATCCCTAGAACGTTCCCAGTCGGCCCTGCAAGCGGAGATTGATCGCCATCAGGCCCAAGGTGGTGTGGGGGTGGATCGAGCTGTGATGCCGCCCCAAATTGCCCAACTGCTCAGCGAATTGGACGGAGCCAATGACGGCCTCCGCCGCGCCACCCTCCACAACGAAACCCTGCAAACCGAACTCGAATCTAGCCAGCAGCGGGTGGCCCAACTGGAGCGGGAATGCACCCTCCTGCAACAACGCTTTAGCGAGAAAACCACCGCTCTGCAACAGGCCGAGGATAGCTGTCGCGATCTGAAGGCTCGCCTCCATCGCCAGCAGCGCTACACCCTGCAATTCAAAACCGCCCTGGAAAAATGCTTGAAAGCCCATGATGCATCACCGAGTGCTGTGGCAGCGAGATCTGGGCCTGGGTTAACCGAAACTATGCCTAAGGCCGAGAAAATTCAGCCCTGGAGTGCCCCCAACCTAGTAGCCGATCAGCCTCATACGCTGTCTAGCCTGATCCAGGGCCTCAAGCCGCCTTCTCCGGCATCCGCCTCTGGATCGGTGGAGACCGCGCCAGGGGGCCTCCATCCATCCGCGCAGTCCGCCTTCGTGCCGTTCCCGCCCGGTACTGAGCGGGCCATGGAAGGGGCCATCGAAGAGATTCTGGAAGCCATTGGGCAAAAAGCCCCGACAACCTCAGGGCCAGCCAGGGCCGATGACACAACCATCTCCCCGCCCCCTAGAGTCGAGGAAGCGGCGATGAATATGGCCTCCAATACCGCCCCATCCGAGAACCATCAGACCTTCCCCCCCGTCACCGATCCCTGGCAGCCTCCAGCCGATACCCCCAATCTCGACTTTACAGAGCCCTCCCCCTGGGGCGCTCCCCTGAAGGCCCCAGCGGCATCCACCCCGTCGGCAGCGCCCGCCCCAAGTGCGGTGGAACCTCGGTCAGGTTTGCCGGGGGTTTCCGTGCAGCCCACCTGGGCCGCCCCCATCCAAACGATCCAAGCCCAGCCGCCTACCACGCCAACCCCACCAGTGGCCCAGTCCCAATCTCCCCAGCGCCAATCTTCTCAGCGCAAACTGCAATCCTTGGCCGCCGTTCAACTGCCCAGTTTTGGCCGTCCTCCTCGACGCTCGCCCTAGTCGCCTACCGGGCAGGGGTCTCACTCAAACCGATGGCCGATCCCAACGCGGCCTGAACATCATTGCCAGCCGTCTAGGTTGTCGAGCCAGGTTTGGGTGATGTGCAGCCATTGGGAACGACGACGCTCGAAATCGGCGGCAACCCAAATGAGGGCCACGCCCACCGCAATGCCCAGCACCCACTTCATCAGAGGATAGACCGCATTCAGCAACACCAGTTGATTCAGGGCATTGAGGGTAAAGACCAGGGTGCCGACGTAGAGAAAGGCGCGAATCCGCAGGAGAAGTCCTGCCGCTAATAGGCCTAGGCTGATCGCTCCCACGGGCCCGCCCGCCCACCGGGGCAAAACCAAGGCCGTGACCAGTACCAGGCTGATCGCCGCCACCCGTAGCCAGTGCCGTGCGGTTTTACCTGTTTCGGATCTCAGGACTGGGTCTAGCTGGGCGACGTAGAGCAGAGCGAGGCTGAGGGAGAGCAGATTCAGTACCGGGTCTTGGATGGCGCGTTGATCCAGCCAAAGGCCGACCGCCCACACCGCCAGCCCCACCGACAGGTAGGACACCCGCACCTTGCCACTGT
>JALQST010000110.1:284-9047 GCA_023264315.1 Nodosilinea sp. BSH.14 | reverse complement strand
ATTTTAGGCCAGGATTACGCCGCAGCAGCTTAGCAATCGAGGTTCTTTGCCCGCGAATGGTTGCGCGCCAACTGTTGGTTCGTTTCCAATGCTGCACCTGCCACTTCAACAAATGGGCGATCAACTGAGTCAAACGAGATTCCAACTGGTCGTAGTGGCGGTTGCCCAAGTCCTCTAGCTCCTCCACCAGGTGAGATAAGTCTAACTGCTCAAATCTTCCCTGGCGCAGTAGATCAGCCTGATACAAGATCCAGCTATAAAAATCCTGCTCATACAGCGTTTCAGTCATCTTCTTACATCCTTGACCTAGCAAGCTTTACGTGATGCAAGCACTTATCCAGCTATCCCATTGGGGAGGATATCTGACTCTGCTCAGTTTATCCTTCAACCCCTGCCATCCGCTGAAAGCTCGCGGATCGGGTCATCAATTCCTGGTAACGGCCTTGGGCCACGACTCGCCCCTGCTCTAACTCCACCACCAAATCACAGCGCTCCACCGTACTGAGGCGGTGGGCAATCAAAATAATCGTAAGTTCTCCACTCAACCCCTCAATCGCGGCCATCACTTCCCGCTCTGTGGCATTATCCAGCGCACTGGTCGCTTCATCAAACACAATCACCGACGCCTGCTTATACAGCGCTCGGGCAATGCCAATCCGCTGGCGCTGCCCCCCGCTGAGGCGGATGCCCCGCTCCCCCACGTAGGTATCATAGCCAGCCGGTAGACCCTCAATAAACTCGGCAATTTGGGCTAGTTTTGCGGCCCGCCGCACTTGACCAAGATCAATGTCTGACTTAGGAATACCAAAGGCAATATTTTCGGTGAGGGTGCTGTCACTGAGGTAAATTTGTTGCGGCACATGGGCCACTGTCGCTTGCCACTGGGGTAGCCGTTCTCCTTCCAAAGGCACCCCATCGATCAAGATTTGACCCTTCTCCGGTTGCAGCAAACCCAAGATGAGATCCGCCGTGGTGCTTTTGCCGCTGCCCGTGCTGCCCACCAGCGCCACCGACGTTTTCGCCGCAATTTTGAGGTTTAGATTTCGCAGGATCCAGGCTTCATCGGCATCATACCGAAACCAGATATCCTGAAGGTGTAGATCCTGATGTAACCCCAAGGGAGTGACGTTGGACATCACCAAGCCAGGATCGACGGTTAGGTTTAAGGCATTTAATACTCGTTCTAGGGAGACACGAGATCCCTGAATGCTGGCCAAGGAAGAAAAGAGCGTTTGCAATGCCGGAATCAACCGCTTGGCCCCTAGGGCTAAGCTGCCCAAAACAGGTACCACCTGACTAAAATCGCCTCCTCGCCCTAACCCGACCGCCAAAAGGGCAATGGCGCTCAGGGCGATAAACTCGATTAAGTAGATCGGCGTGATACCGATGATGGCGTTGCTAACCTGGGCCCGTCTAGCGACCCGTTCATGGTATTGATAGGCGCTGTGGAAAAACGGCTGGGAATGATCCAGCAGGACCTCACGAATCCCGCCAATGCCCTCCTGCACCACTTGCACCTTGCGCTGTCCCGCCTGGGAAAAGAGTGCACTGTTCCGCTTCAAGAGCCGCTGGCGGGCACGGAAAATCACCACATAGGCCGTGCCCAAAATCAACGCAGCCCCCAGGGCCACCCGCCCGTCAATCCAAATCAGCGTCAGGATGAGGGCTGGCGCGAGGATAGCATTGGTGATGAAGTCTACGAGTGGGATTAAAAGACTACTGACGAGCTGATTGGTGTCAAGGGTAACGGTTTGGATTAAGTCACTGCTATTTTGCTTCACATGGAAGCGGTAGGGCTGGTAAAGCGTGGTGTAGTAGACCTGGCTGCTGATATCAGCCCCAATGGCTGCCGCTAACCGGTAGCGTAGATTCAGGGTTAACAGCCGCAGCCCATTGGCTATGCCTAGGGTGACAATAAATCCTAGAGCCACCATCAAGACGAGCCGCTGGGGGGTCTCAATCTGTAGTCGCTCAAAAATGGGCTGAAGATGGGGCTGTTGTAATAGTTCCTGGGCATTGCCGAGGACGGATAGAAAGGGATAGATGGCCCCCACACTCACCATTTCACTGAGGGAACTCAGAATCAGCGCCCCGAGAAGCGCCCCCAACTGCCAATGACGGCGAGGGCTGAGATATCGCCAAAGTTGGCGTAGATCTTGCCGTAGGGAAGTGGGTCGGGCCGTGTTCGAGGTCATCAAGCAGTCCAGTCAACGTCGGTTATCCAGGGGTTACGCAACCCCAGTTCAGATCGCCTCAGGGTCTATCCCCAGGGCGTTGAGTTGGGCGGCAAGGCGATCAGCCCGAGACTTCTCTTGCTCAGCCCGCTGAGCCTCCTGTTCAGCCCGTCGAGCTTCCTGCGTTGCTCGGTGGGCTTCCTGTTCGGCTCTCATGATTTCGCGCTTAGCCGCTTCATCAGGGGTCGGCATGAGGGTACCCTCTAGCGAGAAGTATCGGAGTTGGCCCTGATCAACCCCTAGGTAGAACCCCAGGATTTCACTCCAAAGCCAGCCCTCTCGATTCGGCTCAATGGGTTCGTAGTGGTTAAAATTCAGCCTGAAGCCTGCGAATTCACAGGTGTCCGGCGAAAAATAAAAATACTCCGGGGTATGAAATCGTTCAGCGTAGATCTGCCGCTTGAGGGTACGGTCTACCGTAGCGGTTGAGTCAGACAAGAGCTCAATAATGAGATCGGGGTAGCGTCCATCTTCCTCCCACACCACCCAGGAGGTGCGGGGTTCTCGGCTCGTGTTTTTCACGAGGAAAAAATCTGGCCCCCGAAAGTCGCGATGCTTGAGTTGCTGACGACTGAAATAAACCGTTAAATTAGCCCCGATAAAAAAATCATCGCGTTCTCGCCACGCCCACTCCAGGCTCGTGACCAGCCGCAGCAACTGCATGTAGTAGAGAGAACTTTCCATCTCGGGTTCATCACTCAGCAGCCTGCGTCCATCGGGCATCTGAGCTTCGAGTTCTTGGGCTGTGTAAGCGGTCATGGTGGTTCCTGCTAGCACATGCTAAACGTATCATCCAATGACGCCCTGAATCAGGGGGGAACTGTTCCCAGTGGGATCATTGCTCTCTTTAGGAGCGGAGACTCTTCTCCTGAGTCAACTTATTTTAGGCACTATAATCACTGACCTAGCCACAGGACTGTTCCCGAAACCTAGCCTGGAGAGCCTGAGATCAAAAGCGACCGTCGAAGCCCCCGTCCATGACACTATCGAGATTATGACATTATCTGGGTTTTGGCTATGGGGCACCTCGATTAATTGCCGTTTGGCGGCCTTCAAAAGGCTAGAACCCTTGAGATCACGTTGCCACTCCCAGAAAAATCTGTATTTTTCGAGGTACCCTAGGGCAGTGTCAAGGCTAAGCCTTAGGGCTTTGACCGTCAATTTACCAAAATGAGAATGGCTGGCTTGCTGTTGCCATCCCGAAACCGATACCAGACCTTTGCCAGGGGACATCTCAGGTGTCATCGCTGCGAGTTGGCGTACAATACCTGTGCAATCATGACCAATTCAGCCGTTGTGTAGGGATCCAGGGTGGCCTGTGTTTAACGTTGTTCTCATTGCTTTAGACCACACTGCCTTTGACCAGCATGTGATGGCGGCGGCCCAGCAGTTGCGGCTCGCCGATGGCGCAACGGTGGTCTTGGCCCATGTCTTGCCCTATGCCGAGGACACCGCTGGGCAGGATGTCTCTCGCCCCTTGCCATCCAACCACGATTTCCCCCACGGCCAACTGGAGGAACATCTGCGCACCTGTGCCGACCAGCTCGCGGATCCCGAGATCACCATCGAGTCGAGGTTTGAGATCGTCCAGGGGGGGGCCGAGGTAGAAATTATCCGATTGGCCAACATTTACCAGGCGGATTTGATTGTGCTAGGCAGTCGCGGGCTAACGGGCGTGGATCGCATTTTGGCGGGTTCCGTCAGCAGCCAAGTGGTGGCCGAGGCCCCCTGTACGGTGATGGTTGTGAAGCCCTGGACCGATGACTAACGGGGCTAACCTGGTCTTTGCGATCCCCTGATGCTGGTTCCGTGGAGCGGATCCGTATTACTGATCTGCCTTACTGAAGGGTGGACTGGGCATAGTGCCGCCATCGATAGCGCTGGCGAAACTGATCCTCGGCGACGGCCTCAAGGAAGTGTTGCAGGCTGGTGGCATCGGGGTCGTGGGGAGTGTGGCTGGGGGACGCTGGCGACGGCCAGGAGATCTGAAAGTAAACCCCCTCCTGATCCTCATCCTGGGGCCAGGTAGCGGGCGGTGGGGTAGCGTGAAACCCAGCACTGGCCAAGGCTTGAAGGCCGAGATTGAGGGCAATGTCGGAAAGGCCGAGCCGTTCCCTGAGGTGGGATCGGGAAATGGCGGTTTGGGTGCGGGTCAGGTATTTGGCCATACCCGCTAGCTGTTGCCACACCATCACCGGGGAGGGTTGGAGGGCCGGTTCTCCGTCTCCCGCTGACTCAATACCGGGGAAAAGCCGGGGACTCATGTCCGGGTCAGCGGTTAGCCAGGGGGGATCGGCGGCGGAAACCGGATTCCCAGTGTTCTCATCGTCCGTCTGAGTCAGCGTCGAGGACTCTGTGCTGGGGCGCACATCCACCAGCTTGACGTGGTAGCCCTGGCGCAGGCTGTGATCCAGTTCCACCACCACATCACAGCGGCCCTTGGGCAATTCATCTACATAGTGCCCCCACCATTCGCCCAAACATCCCGTTTGAACGGTATCGTCCCCCAGCACAAAGGTAGTTTTGATGAAGCGTACCTTGCGATCCCGCGCATCCTTGAGGTTTTCCTGGCGGGTTTGGGTAAACCAGACATCGCG
The DNA here is from genome assembly GCA_023264315.1 of Nodosilinea sp. BSH.14. Classification (GTDB taxonomy): domain Bacteria; phylum Cyanobacteriota; class Cyanobacteriia; order Phormidesmidales; family Phormidesmidaceae; genus Nodosilinea. The sequence continues at coordinate 4,216 of JALQST010000110.1, read as the reverse complement.
CAGCAGCAGGCGGGGCACCGGGTGGCCCATGCCGTAGGGCTCCAGTAAGTTGAGTTCATGGAAGAGGGCTGGGCCTAAATCGGCGACGGTGACCGTGAGGTCGATGGCCAACTGAGGCCGGGGGACACCGCTGCCCAGGCGTTCCCGAATAGCCCGGTTGATGGCGGTAGTGAACATGGCCAGCCGTTCCACGGGCAGGGTGAGCCCAGCGGCGAGGGGGTGCCCGCCAAAGCTGGTCAGCAGGTCAGCCTGGGCTTGAAAAAGATCGTACAAATCCAGCCCCGGGACGGATCGGGCGGATCCCCGGGCCAGTTGGGGCTCGGCACCGGGCGGGTCGATGGTGAGGAGAATCGTAGGCCGCCCCAGGGCTTGGCTCACCTGACCTGCGACGAGCCCGAGGATGCCCGTGGGCCACTGTTCATCGGCCAGCACCAGGCCGTGGGTGGTAGCCAAATCTAGGGTGGCCACCCGTTGCATCACCTGGTCGTACACCTCCCGCTGGAGCCCCTTGCGACGCGTATTGGCCAGTTCCGCCTCGCGGGCCCAAGCTTGGCAGCAGGCGGCATCGGGGCTGGTCAGCAGTTCCACACAAAAGCGAGCATCGCCATGGATGCGGCTGACGGCGTTGATGCGCGGCCCTAGGCCAAAGGAAATATCCGTGGGACGATCCCCCGTTTTCTTGCATAGCGCCAGCAGTTCCCTCAGCCCCGGACGGGGGTAGGGGGGATGGGCCTCCTGCTGTGTTCTGAGCTGTTTTAGCCCCCGCTGGGCTAGGTAGCGGCAATCCCCTGTGAGGTTGACCAAATCGGCAATCAGGCCAATGGCCACCAGATCGAGCAGGTACTCCAGGCGAAAATCCGACGGATTTCCCAGGGCTTCGTAGAGGGCTTCCAGCAGTTTGTAGGCCACCGCCACCCCCGACAGGGTAGCCAGGGGATGATCCGCCGGGAACGTGCGGGGGTTAATCATCGCCAGGGCCTCGGGCTCCACTGGGGGCAGGGTATGGTGATCGGTGATGATCACTGCCATGCCGAGGGATTGGGCATAGGCCACTTCCTCCCGGTTGGTGCTGCCCGTGTCGCAGGTGACGATGAGATCGGTGCCCCACTCGCGCACTTGGTCTAGGCCGCGCTTGGAGAGCCCGTGGGATTCTCGCAAACGGTTGGGAATGTAGTAGCGCAGGGTTTTTCCCGGCTCAAACCACGGCCCCAGCCCGTCCCCCAAAACGGCGGTGGCGGTGACGCCGTCGGCATCAAAATCCCCCCAGATGGTGACGGTTTCCTGGCGGTCAATGGCCTGCTTCAGCCGTTCCACCGCCCGATCCATGGCAGGCCCAAAGGCGCTGGCCGGAGTGGGGGTGTAGGCCGAGGCGTCCAAAAATCCCGTAAGGTCATCCAGGGCAACGATCTGACGCTGCCAGAGCACTTGCGCCGCCCAACCCCGCAGCGGCTTTGGGCAGGCCGCTTGCACCGCCTCACACCAAGGCGCTGGGGCGGGGAAAACTCCATCGGTATCAGCATAGCAACGGTGGGGTTTCTCTCCAGGGATGGCCCATGGAGGGAGCCAAGGGGGGAAAGCCCCTTCAGGGCATCATATCGTCTACACCGGGGTGGCTGTTGTCCATGGAAATCGACCATCCCGTTAGATACTGGTTCTAGGCCCCTCGAAGCCCTTTAAATCCTGGGAGCAACCGGCCTTGAAACCCCAATTTAGCCTAGATGAAACCCTACGCCGCCGCTGGGGACAGCCCTGGATCTGGGGGGCTGAAGCATGGCCGATTTGGCCCACCATCGCCGATATTTCCCAGGAATTGGAGCATTATGTAGCTCAATCTCCATCGATGGAACGCCCTGCCACGGCCATGCTGGTGCAGGAGGCCGATCCCGGGCGGTGTTTGGCGGCGGTCTTAGCCGCATGGCGCACGGGATTTACGGTGGCCCTGGCCAATCCCCAATGGGGGCAGCGGGAATGGCAGCAGGTGGATGACCTACTCCAGCCCGACCGTAGCCAACCCCTTGGTGCCGGTGGATCCCTGTATGCCGCCCAGGTTCCACCGACGGCAACCCCAGAACTGCTGATCGCCACCGGGGGATCTGGGGGACAGATCAAATTTGCCCGCCACACCTGGGACACCCTGATGGCCTCGGTGCAAGGGTTTCAGGCCCATTTCCAGGTTGCCACCGTGAACGCCTACTGCGTACTGCCCCTCTACCACGTTAGCGGGTTTATGCAAGCCCTCCGCACCCTCGCCACCGCTGGCCACCTGATCCTCCAACCCTACGCCGAATTAAAACCGGGGCAACCCCTTCCGTGGCCAGCGGATTGCCCCGGTTTTCTGTCCCTCGTTCCCACCCAATTGCAGGGCTTGCTCAATCAAGGCAACACCTACCTGCCCTGGTTGCGGCAATTTCAGGCCATTCTCCTCGGCGGTGCCCCCCCTTGGCCGACATTGCTGTCCCAAGCTCGGTCTCTTTCCCTGCCCCTAGCCCCCACCTACGGCATGACCGAAACCGCCAGCCAAGTGGCCACCCTCCTGCCCACCGAATTCCTGGCCGGACAAACCAGTAGCGGTCGCGCCCTCCCCCATGCCGCTCTCCACGTCCTAGACGCCGACTACCAACCCCAACCGCCCAACCGTCCCGGACGCCTCGCCATCGCCACACCCTCTCTTTTCAAAGGCTACCTAGGCCACTCCCCACTCCCCACTCCCCTCCACCTCACCGACGACAACGGCTACCTCGACGGCAATGGCTACCTCCACCTCCTCGGTCGCCACAGCACCACCCTCATGACCGGTGGCGAAAAGGTGCAGCCCGAAGAACTAGAGTCCTTGCTGCTCACGGCGGATTTGGCCCATGCCGTTTGTGTGGTAGGGCTGCCGGATCCACACTGGGGGCAGGCGGTCTGTGCCTTAGTGGTACCCAAGTTCAGGATTTCCCTGGCCCACCTAGCTGATTGGCTCACTCCCCAGGTGGTGCCCTACAAACGTCCGAAGTACTGGATTGCCCTCTCCGCCTTGCCCCAAACTGCCCAGGGAAAAGTTGATCGGTACGCTGCCCTTGCCCTGACCCACAGCGTGATTACCCTCGGAAGTACCCCCCCCAGCCCTAGGACTGAGCCAAATCGGGGCAGTAGAGCAAGTTTGTGATCTACTGAGGCTCCGTTGTAAGGTATGGGAAGACCGATACAATCATAAAAATGGGTCAAACAGTAGGATTTTGCGAGCATGGCTAAAGCAACGGCATCGCCAGAGGAATTGCGGGCAAGCCTAACGGATCGCTATCGCAATCTGCCGACCTTTGATCGAGAGCTGGTGCAGTTGTTTTCGGTGATCTATGCGCCCGTGGCCAAGACCAAGTTGGTGGATTGCCTCAATGCCTATCTGCGCCACAGCGGCCAAAAGCTTAAGTACGACCAAGTTGGGCTGAATCCTTATCTGACTCGGCTGGCAAATCATGAGCTGATAGTGGCGGAAAGGTCCTACGGATCTCGGTGCCACCCGCTGTTGGTGGAGGTGGCCACCCGCGATGCGTTGCGTCAGGGCAATTTTGAAACCCTTGTAACGGCGGTGCAGGAGAAGCTGCCCATTGCCACCCTGAGTTGGAACCGGAATCAGCGGTCGTTTCAAAGCGAAGACCAGTTTTTGCGGGAGATGCGGATTGGCCTCTATCGGGCCGATTGGGACTACATCGAAGCCCAAATGGAAACCTACTACAACCATGCCTTTGCCACCAGCCGCATTTCCATGGCCCAGGTGTTTGAGGAAATTTGCAACAATCCCTTCGACCGGGAGTGGTTTGTCACCCTCAAAAAAGACCCGGATTTATACGAAGCGGCCCTGGGCAATCTGTGTGTGAATTCCATGCTGCGCCTCACCCCGGCACAGGAAGCCTTTGCCCTACTCCATGAGGACTGCCAGCGGGAAGATTCCA
>JALQST010000110.1:0-274 GCA_023264315.1 Nodosilinea sp. BSH.14 | reverse complement strand
ATATTTGGATTCAACAACTGCTAGTGCGAGGGCGGCTAGCAGAGGCCGATGCGGCGATCTACCGTTTGGCCGAGGATGCCCCGGAGAATGCCCTGCTGCTGCAAGGGTGGCTTTGTGCGTTGCAGGGCAACTATGATCGCACCCGTGAAGTGGGGGAACTGGCCCTCAAAATGCTGAAAAAAGCCACGGGCAAACGCAAGATTTATTTCGATTCGGTGCCCGGAATTTTTCCGGTGCTGGCGCTGTTGCAGGAGGGCAGTGCCGCCAGCCTCAA
>JALQST010000010.1 GCA_023264315.1 Nodosilinea sp. BSH.14 | reverse complement strand
CCGGGGCACTTTCAAATATTCTGACGGTATCTATCATCAAACTAGACATCAGACACTCCTAAAAGGTTAAGAAACGGTAAAGAAAAATTAGGAATTTTCCTGATCCTTAAATTCCCTAATCATCGTATCAGTGTGAAGTACCGTATCAACCGTAGAAATTGAGTTGTTTAACACATGGAAAAATGCCAGCTTTTGATTGACGGCATCCAACTTTTGCTGTATTCCCTCAGTCATAGCAGGGTCTTGGGCATTTTCTAGCTCACTGAGTAATTTGCCGTGGGCAATTTGATAATAGGATTGCATATCACGAAAATAAGCATGAACCTCTGAAACCACCGCCAGAATGGAGTGGTTGGCCAGTGCAAATTCGGGTCGTTCATTCTCCATTAGTAACCGCTGAATTTAAATATCTTTACACGATCATCTTACCCCCTAACAGCGGCGGGAGCATTTACCCTGTCTATCGAATTGTCTATCAAAAAAATGGGTCGCCTGGGATTCGAACCCAAGACCAATCGGTTAAAAGCCGAGTGCTCTACCGCTGAGCTAGCGACCCGTGGAGATGTGCTGCCTGAATTAAATCTCAAGCACGGTTACTAACGATAGCATAGCTTTTGGTCAAAATCTATCTTTTTGAGGATGGATTTAGAACATCTCGCGGGGGGAGTTCGTAATCAGGGTGAAGGACTCGGCCAGGGTGACGGCGGTTTCAGGGGCGATATCTTGGCAGTGGCCAAAGCCGGGGAGCAGGGCTTTGATGTCTGCGGCTCCCGTGAGGCGGTAGTACCCGGAGGAGCCTGCGAGCCAGTCGGTATAGAGGTTTGGCTCGGGAAATTTGGCCTGCCAGTCTGGGGCGGCGAACTTGCCGTAGTTGAGGCCATAGTCTTGGGCGTTGCCGCCTTCCGTAAAGAGGGGTGGATGGATGGGAATCCGGCTTTCGGTGGCGGGGGGTGGGCTGGTGCCGCCATCGGCATATTCCACGGCAAAGCATTGGTTCTCGCCGTTTTGGTAAACAATCAGGTAGCTGAGCCCGATATCGCCTTGGCTGATGCGTAGGTCGGCGACCTGGAAGGAAGGCGGCACCGTCCCCGGCACCACGACCTCAACGCCTAGACTGGTTAACTGGGCGACTTGGTCGGGGGAAAGCTGGGCCAGGAAGGCCCCCGGCGGTGGCGGTGGCGGGGTGGTGGGGTTCCCAAGGGCTGGAGGGGCGTCTTCTAGGGCCATGGAACTGGGTGGCGTCTCGGTATCGCCACCAGGGGTGTTCATGGGTGGCGCGATGGAGGGGAGCGGCTGGGGACCTGGGGCTGAATCACAGGTACTGGAGAACACCCCGATCCAGACTGCCCCCATTAGCCCCACCCATGTTGCCCCCGTGCATCCGTTGCCCATTGCGTCTTCCTCACGCCTATCCCTGCCATTGTGAACCCCTGAAGCCCTCCATGCCCCTGTTCCGCCAGAAATCGTTGGGATAGGAGGCGTGGGGATGCCCTCGCAATGTGGCAAGATCAACCCACTATGAGTTGGGAGTCCGTCGTTGTCTAAATTACCGCCTCTGCCCTTGCCCGTGAAATTAGCCTATGGCATGGGGGAACTGGCGGCGGCTGTCCCGGCTAGCCTGTCGGCATTTTTTGTCCTGTACTTTTTTACCACCGTGGCAGGGCTTAATCCGGCCCTGGCGGGTAGCGTGATTTTAATCGGGCGGCTGTGGGATGCCATTAATGACCCCCTGATTGGTTGGCTCAGTGATCGCACCGTGTCTCCCCTGGGGCGGCGATTTCCGTGGATGCTAGGCGGCATGGTGCCCATGGCGCTGACGGCTATGCTGCTGTGGGTGGTGCCGCCCTTCCCCAGCCAGGGCGGCATTTTTGCCTACTACGTTGTGCTATCCCTCTTTGCCTTCGCCTCCTTTACGGCGGTGCAGTTGCCCTACACCGCCCTCGCCGCTGAACTGTCGGACGACTACGACGAACGCACCACACTGATCGGCACTAAAGCTGCCTTTAGCATTGGCGGAGGCATCTTGGCTTTGATTATGGCCCAGATTGTGTTTGGTCGGGTGGAGGATCCCCAGCGCCAGTACGCCATTCTGGGGATGCTGTCTGCCTGTCTCGCCATCGCCATGGTCAGCCTTTGTGTGGCGGGTACCTATCGCCGCTATTGGCAGGCCCAGAAGGCCCACGCCAGTCTACATCCCCAAGAGGGCTTGACTTCGCTGCTGGCGGATGTGCGGAGTGTCTTTGCCAACAGCGCCTTTCGCAAGGTGTTGGGGCTGTACCTATGCAGTTGGATGAGCGTCCAAGTCACCGCTGCGATGCTGCCCTACTTCGTGGGGGCGTGGATGGGTTTGCCGGAAACCCACTTCGCCCAGATGGCCCTAGCTGTCCAGGGCACCGCCATTGCCATGCTGGTGGTGTGGAATCGGATCGCCCACTGGACCAGTAAGCGCATCGCCCTGATGCTGGGGGCTCCCCTGGCTCTGGTTGCCCTGCTGGGGCTGGTAACGGTGCAGCCCGGTCAGGTGGTCTGGATGTATGTCTTGGGCGTTGTGGCGGGTATGGGCGTTGCGACCCTTTACATGATTCCCTTTGCCATGCTGCCCGACGTGGTGGATTTAGACGAACTACAAACCGGACGACGGCGTGAGGGTTTGTATTTCAGTGCCCTGGTGTTTCTCCAAAAGTTTGGCTTAGCAGCGGCTCTCTTCGTTTCCGGCCAGTTGCTGGCATGGACGGGCTACAACCCCCAGGTCGTGAGCCAGCCGATGGCAGCACTCTGGACGATTCGCTTGCTGATTGGCCCCCTGCCAGCGCTGCTCCTGCTCGGCAGTCTCTGGTTTGCCTACCGCTATCCCATTGACCGCGATCGGCATCGCCAAATCCTGGAAGCCCTCGAAGTTCAGCGCTATCGGTAGAACAACGAACGGCCAGGGGGCGGGCTGCTATAGACCAGGGTTGTAGCCCTGGCCCAGCATGTTGGCCACCCGGAGTCGGGTGTTGGCGGTCCAGGCTTGGTTCTGGATCCGGCTGCTGCCTAGGCCGGGGTCGTAGCCGACCCCAAGATGATAGCCAAATTGGGCTAGGTTCTGGTCATTCCAGGATTGAGCCTGAGTCGCGTTCATAACGCCTCCACGGTATTAACTCGTTTTATCGACGCTTAAATCCTAACGAATAGTAGCTTATGCTACCAAAACTGCCGTTAATGCCATGCATGAGCAGGTTTTATGAAAGGCCTCAGCCCGGGCTGGGATGCTACCACAGTTCAGAGTTGACAGGCGGCTGCACCGGTTTATGGAGGGTTAGGAAGTGGGCTAGTCCTGGAGAATTGCCCAGAGGCCGGTTCGACCTTGGCTTTGCGAACGGCTGAACCGGATCAGAAACGAAAAAAGGAGTGCCGAAGCACTCCCTGGGTGAATTATCACGGGGCGGATGTCGCCTTAGAAGCTCATTTCGGCAGCTTGGACGCGCTCGACTTGCTTCTTCTTCAGCACCAGCATGATTTGGGTCAGCATGACAGCGGCCACGAAGGCAATCAGACCCTTAACCCGGTTGGGGCTTTGCAGCACGATTTCGGTGTCCATCTGGCCAAAGCCACCCACATTGGGGTTCGTGGTTAGGGGCTTGCCGGCTTCCACGGCATCGCCTTCGGAGACCAGCAGTTCAGGCCCAGCGGGGATACTGTCTACCACGGTGTCGCCAGCCTCAGTGATGATGGACACGGCGTAGCCACCGCCGGTCTGGGCTTCAATGTCGGTCACAGTACCGGAGGCAGAGGCGTTAACCGCATTGTTATTGCTGTTCTGCCCGGTGGGATAAACCTGGCCACGGCCACGGTTGCCGCCGACGTGGATTTGGTACTTACCAAAGGAAACGGCTTTATTGGTGGCCGGGTCGGGAGACAGGATTGGGAAGACAATCTCCTGATACTGTTCACCCGGTAGGGGGCCAACGAGGAGGATGTTTTCTTGGGTATCGCTGTAGGGCATGAAATAGGTGTTACCCACTTCTTCCGCTAGGTCTTCGGGGATGCGATCCGCCGGGGCGAGCTTGAAGCCCTCAGGCAGCACCACCACGGCACCGACGTTGAGCCCACCCTTGCTGCCGTCACCCAGCACTTGCTGGGTGTTCAGGTCGTAGGGGATTTCCACCTTCAGGGGGAAAACGGTGTCGGGCAGTACCGCCTGGGGCACTTCCACTTTGGTGGGTTTGGCGGCGAGGTGGCAGTTGGCGCAGACAATGCGGCCTGTGGCTTCCCGGGGGACTTCGTAGTTTTCCTGGGCCCAGAAGGGATAGGCAGCGGCGGGTTGGGGATGAACCAGCACCCCGCCCAGGACGAGGAGAACGGTGGCCAAGGCAACGGCAACTGGCCGCCAACGACGCACCGATGAAATGAATGCAGTCATGGGTGTATATGTCATAGCTATGGAGTGTGTCATGGAGACCGGCTAGGGACGGTTGACCCTAGGCCCACCAGGGGCTTTCGCCAGTGCGGAAGTCGGTTTCCGTCCAGTTGGTGAGGGAAACCTTGTCGTCTTCGGTGACATCGGCATGGGCCAAGGCCAGCGACAGGGGCGCAGGGCCGCGCACCACTTTCCCGGTGGCATCGTACTGGGAGCCATGGCAAGGGCACATAAACTTGTTCTCGCTGGCGTTCCAGGGCACCACGCAGCCCAGGTGGGTGCAGATGGAGCTGATGCCATAGCTTTCCAGGGTACCGTTGTCCTTCACCACCAGGTAGGTGGGATCGCCCTTCAGCCCTTGAACTAGGACGCGATCACCGGGGTTGTGGGCAGCGAGGAATTGGCTCGCTACCACATCATTGCCCAGTTCATTTTTAGCGGTCACACCGCCGCTACCGCCACCGCTGGAGGGCGGCACGAAGTATTTGACCACGGGGTAGAGCATACCCAGAACGGTGCCCGTAGCCGCCCCGAAGGTCAGGAGGTTCATAAATTGGCGACGCCCCAAATCGGGGACATCGGAGGTTCCAGAAACTTGAGTCATAATTTAGGACTGGTGTACCCGTTCAAATGTATTATCAGCAACTATCCACGCTCCCCTGGCTGCGCCGTTGTCAGCCACAATTGCGCCAGTTACAGCGCCCTTGCCTCAAGGGGCCGATGGAGGACTGTCTCCCCCCACGGAAGCCTAGAACTTAACCAATCGTATTATTGCACCATGATGTTCTCAGATTCATGGCGTTCAACGATGGGCCTGTGCCGACGGGGAAGAATGACCCGCCTCAATGGGAGAAAATTGGATTATGCCATTTATCACGGCTTAAAATGCATTTCCAGGGGGAATAACCTGGTCAAACTGTGGAACTAGCCCTATAAATCATCATTTTTAGCGGGTTTAGCCCAATTTAAAACCCTGATGATCGAATCCGGAATCCAGATCGTATCGTAAAGAAATGTATCAATCGGAACGAATAGACGTCCGAAGGAGGTGGGATGACAGGCCAGGACTTACAAACCCTGTTGCAGGGAAAATGGGGCTACTCCTACGACCTGCAACTGCGCCGCACCCAGGGCAAAATCTTCCTCCAGGTGATGTGGCGCTACCTAGAGCAGGCGTCCTTTCCCCTCAGCGAAGCCGACTACCTGGCCCACCTCAACCAGGTGGCGCTTTACCTAAACGAGTGGGGGCAGAGTACCTACGTCCAAACCTGGATCGCCGAAACCCGCGAGAAGCCGCGCCTGGGCAAGGCGGTCAGCATTCCCCTAGCGCTGGGGGATCGGGCGCTGGAATGGCTGGCGGACGAGTTTTAGAACTGAGGATGCCAGGGGCTGAGATCAGGATCAAGGGAGGTTGGGGCCAGGGGAAAACCGGGCGCTTTCGCCGTGGGAACGAGGCTAGGGGCTAGAAATCTGGAGAACCGTTGGGCATAGCACGGCAACCTTAGCTAAAATTTTCTCAATTCACTTGATTGAAAGCCACTTCAATGTCATGGCTCTCAATCCCGCCATTCAAATTCTCAACACCGCTGATTTTCCTGGGCCGTCTTCGTTGAGGGAAGGGCAAACCTCAGATTGACTCAGACCTGTCAGCGGGTTTTAACATCCCGAACGAGGCTATCCACGCTAGTCCATCGTTCTTTTAGTTCCGCAAATTCCACCTTCTGACCCTAGGGATCGGCACTACAGCATGATTTCGCCGCCCCCCAAAGGGAGTAATTTCCCGGTTTCAGGAATCCCCACGAATAAGGGTAAATGCTCAGAAGGTTTTGATTTAGGAATGTTAGGATTTCCTAGGTGAACATGCTCAGAGGGCCTGCTGTGATTCGTTCTGCCACCTTGCCGGCTCAGATGCCGTTGCTTCCTACCTTTAGCGATAACAATCGTCTAAAGCTCTTTTCCGGTTCCGCCAATGTTGAACTTGCCCGTGAGGTCGCTCGGTATCTCGGTATCGATTTAGGGCCAATGGTGCGTAAACGGTTCGCTGATGGTGAACTGTACATCCAAATTCAGGAATCGATTCGGGGCTGCGATGTCTATCTCATCCAGCCCACCTGCCACCCGGTGAACGACCACCTGATGGAACTGTTGATTATGATCGATGCCTGTCGGCGAGCCTCGGCGCGGCAGATTACCGCCGTGGTGCCCTACTACGGCTATGCCCGGGCCGACCGCAAAACCGCTGGCCGAGAATCCATTACTGCCAAACTGGTGGCCAACCTAATGGCAAAGTCCGGGGCCAGCCGTGTTCTCGCCATAGACCTACACTCCGCCCAAATTCAGGGCTATTTTGATATCCCCTGCGACCACGTCTATGGCACGCCGGTGCTGATTGACTACATCGCCAGCAAAAAGCTCGAGGATTTGGTGGTGGTGTCGCCCGATACGGGTGGTGTGGCCCGTGCCCGGGCCTTTGCCAAGAAGCTGAACGATGCCCCCCTAGCCATCATTGACAAACGTCGCCAAGCCCACAACGTGGCGGAGGTGATGAACGTGATCGGCGATGTGCGCGGCAAAACGGCGGTGCTGGTAGACGACATGATCGACACCGCTGGCACCATCTGCGAAGGGGCACGCCTCCTGAAGCAGGAAGGGGCGCGTCAGGTCTATGCCTGCGCCACCCATCCGGTTTTCTCGCCCCCGGCGGTGGAACGGCTCTCCAGCGGCATTTTTGAGGAAGTGATTGTCACCAACACCATTCCCATGACCACTGCCCGCCAGTTTGAGCAACTCACGGTTCTCTCCATGGCTAACCTCCTCGGTGAAGCCATCTGGCGCATCCACGAGGAAAGTTCTGTCAGCAGCATGTTCCGCTAGGCTGGCCCTGCGCCCCTGGGCCTCAACCCTCTGGGTGCTGGCGGAACATGTCTGACCTTCCTCCAGTTCATCGGTCATAGCGTATGAGACGGCACCCTTGGCAACTGGGGTGCCTTTTTTCGTAGGCCGATAGTTCGTAGGCCGACAGTTCGTAGGCCAAAAAATCGTGGGTCAGAAAATTCGTAGACCCAAAAAAAGAGCCCCCGTAGGGGCTCTGGCTTGTGATTCTGCTCGCAGGCAAAGGGGTGAGGCTACAGCCATTCCAGGGTGGCCTCTTCCTTGGTGTTGGTTCGGCGGTCGAGGGTGGCCCGGTCGAAGGTCATGTGGATGGTGCGGGTTTGTTCGCCATCGGAGGCCACAGCCATGATCGGGAAGTCGAGGTTGCCGTCCTGGAATGACATCTGGAACCGGAAGGTGCCATCGGGGTTGAGATTGATGGGCTTGCCGCCAATGGTAACGGTGGCGTCGGGCTCCGTGGCACCGTAAACGATCAGTTCCGCATCGGCGATCAGCCAGAACTTGCGGGGCCGGACGGGGGGAGCCGAAGCCGAGAAGCCCAGTCCAAAGCCTGACATAGTCAGCCCTGACATGGTAAGGGGATAGCCCGACATGGTGGGTACTGAACCCATGGGTACCTCCGCCGTAGCCCACAGCCCCGCCCCCGAGGGAAAGACGTAGGAACTCATGGCTTGCTCGGCCATCAGGGAACCGGGCACATGCTGGATGGAGCCCGCCACATGGAGGGCCTCGCCCACCTGTTGAATCGACCCGGCCACGTGCTGCATGGAACCAGGCACATGCTGAATCGACCCAGCGACGTGCTGCCCCGAACCCGGAACGTGCTGCATGGAGCCATAGAGAGAACCCGCCACCCGCTGAGCTTCGGCCTCTTGGGACATGACATACATGCGGTCGTAGATCCCTTGGGCCGCTCCAACGCGGCTGGGATGGCGTAGGGTCATCAGGGTCTTGCCGCGCAGGTCGGCCTGCCAATCCACGGTCATGAAGTGGTCTTCAACCCAGTCGGAGGGGTAGACCGGCGGAATGTGGACGGGCAGAGAACGGGCCAATACGAGCCAGCGGCCATCGTTGCAGAGGTAGCCAATTTCAGCAACATAGTCACGATCACTGACCGGAATCGGCATATACCAATCCCGCGCCATCTCGTCGCATTCGTACTGTTGCAAGCTGTGGGGCGCTTGGTAGGCCAGGTCAATATCGGTGACGTCGTAGAACCGTAGTGCCAAACGGGCACCGCCCTGCCGCCGCAGATCGTCCTTATGCTCGGCAGGGATATCCCAATAGGCGTAGGCCCACTGGGGATCGCGGGGCATCAGCACAATGCGGCTTTCGCCATAGCCCGGAGGCAAGTCAGGCAGCCCTTCATCCACCGAGGCCAGCGCTTCCAAAGGGGGCAGATCAGGGGCCATGAACTTTGACGCTTCCACCTGGGCCTGGGCCGCCGCCGCCGAAGTGACCACACTGGGAGCAGGAATTTGGCCTCGCTGGGCATCAATGGCACGAATCGCGTCAATCAACTCGGTTTTCCGCATCCGACTGTAGCGAGACACCTCGTAGTCACTGGCGACCTTGCGAAGCTGCCGCAGGGTCATGTCTTCTAAGGGAGGGCGTTGCTGAGACATAGGCCAATTTGCTCCTTAGGCAATTTTGTTAAACAGAGGACATCGCCGCACTCGATCCGCCACCCTCTCCCATGGATGAACTCCTAGGGGGCTGACCGCCGAAGATGAGCCGATGGGGATCGCACTTGCCCGTCACTATGACAAAAAAGAAACCGGGGATCAAGCGCACCAAAAGGCTTTTTAGACCCCATCGTCGAGGAAATCAGGATCTCGGGGATCAAAAAGTCATGATTTTGTGACAATATGATCTCCATAAGTATAATTGCGTCATGAAAGCTCAGTATTTTGATCCCACTCCCCTATCATTTCTCCCGACCCCCGACTCCTGACTTGTGCCACAGTAAGAACAGCCCTTTGCCCTTCGCGAACATCTCGATGACCACCCCTGCCGCTACTCCCCTAAATAGCTCTCCCTCTGCCCCTCCGCCCAGCCAGCCCGTCGGATGCGAGGCCGAAGCATCGGATACCGGGGCAGAGGGGGAAGACTTCACCCCTGAGGTGGCCGAGGATGGTGCCAGCAAAGCCGATGGGTCGGCGGGACGCGGATTGATTAGCCGCCTGTTACCTCCGGCCATTCGGCTGTGGTTGCACAGCCAACTGGATCGCCTTGAGGGGTTAGCGTTTCAGATGGAGGGCAAGGATCGGCAAATTTTGTCGGGGCACATTCCCCAGATCAGCCTGTCGGCCCAGCAGGCAGTGTATCGGGGGCTGCATGTGAGCCAGGTGGTGGTGGCGGCCAAGGAGATTCGGGTGAACCTGGGGCAGGTGTTGCGCGGGAAGCCCCTGCGGCTGCTGCAAGCGTTCCCCGTAGAGGGGCAGGTCTACCTCAGTACTGACGACGTGCGGGCATCGCTCCATGCCCCGCTGCTAGAGCAGGGCCTTCAGGATGTGTTCCAGCGTTGGGCTGAGGTCTCCCCGGACACGGCCTCTGAGAATAGTGCGACGCCCCCTTTGACCGAGCTTCCTCCCGCCACCCAACTGATCGACATCACCCTGGGCCACGGCACCCTGACGCTGATCTGGAGTCTCGCTGCCGAGACCGATCAACAGTTGCGGCTGCACACCCACCTCACGATGACCGAGGGGCGCTATTTTTCCCTTGGGCACACCGAGGTGCAGGTAGGTCATGGGGGCACCTGGGCCACCCCCACGCGCCTCGGAGATGTGGTGATGGACTTGGGATCCGAGGCCCAGATTCATCGCCTCACCGTGACTCCCGAAGCGATGGTGATGGAAGGCGTGGTGCGCGTCATTCCCTAGGCTGGGTGGGCTATCATGCCCCCATCGCCCATGGCCGATTTGGCGCTCCCGGCGATCCTCCGTGACAACCCAGGCATCCCTGATTCTGCGAGAGACCTATGGCGGTTCGACTGTCCAAAATTGCGCTGGTTGCGGCCATCGGGCTGTTAGCCCTGATCATTGTGGTGAACAACATCACGGACTACAACACCAACTTCCAGTACGTCTACCATGTGCTGGCCATGGATACGATTTTCCCCGATAGCACTCTGACCTGGCGGGCCATTCGCAACCCGGCCCTTCAGCACGTGGCCTACGCCATCATCATTGCCACGGAGGCCACCATTGCGGCCCTCTGTTTGGCGGGGGCGGGGCGGTTGCTGCAAACGATCCAGGCCCCTGGTCAGCCGTTCAATCGGGCCAAGGCCATCGCCACCTACGGCCTCACCTTGGCCTTTTTATTCTGGTTTGTGGGGTTTATGGTGCTGGGTGGCGAATGGTACGCCATGTGGCAGTCCGCCGATTGGAACGGCCAGCAACCCGCTTTTCGATTCATTGGTTGTGTGGGGCTAGTGTTGATTTACCTCAGTCTGGCGGATCCCGATCTGCCCTCAACCTAGCCCCTATGTTCACTCGTGTTCTTGATACAACCCTTAGCTCAAGCTTTGAAAAAAGCGCATCGCCATCTGGGGGAGATGGCCGATCTCAAACCAAAGCTGTTTGGGGCTGATCCCAAATAGATATTGCAATCCCAGCACAATGGCCACAAGCCCTAAAATCGATCCAGCCCCCACCTTAACGACCTGGAAAACTAACCGGAAGCCCAGCACGACCACGGCGACGGCGGCCACCAGCAGCACGAGTTGAGTATCCATCCCATCAAATACTGGATTCATCGTTGATTTCACTCCAATCTTTCATTAGCTTGAGCTATTTCCCTGGCAGGGTACGGGTGTCCCTGCGGTGGCCTTCTTGGAACGCGGCTGGTGCGGTTCATGCGCCACCCTCCCCTTCCGAAGGCTGCATGGCGGCGGCACGGTACAGCAGGTCAAAGGCCCACAATAGCCCGAGGCAGACCGATACACTCATGGCCACTGCCAGCCAAAAGCGTTGGGCGATCAAGGACGTTTGATCCATCGCCCACCCCCCTAGCAGGGGGCCAATAAAATAGCCTAGGGTCCAGCACTGGGAACTGACGGCCACGTAGGTGGCTCGCAGGTGGGACGGTGCCAAGTCTGATACGGTAGCCACAAAGAAAGGCTTATAGGCCACGGAGGCGAGGGACAGCAGACACAGGGCCACAATCGCCCAGAGAAACTGGCCCTCGGCAAAGGTGCCCGCTGCCCACAGGAGGGTAAACCCAGCGGCCCACAGCACCATGGCCCCCATCAGCACAAAAATTCGCCGCAGGGGTGTCAGCAGGCTGGTGATGGGAATTTGCAGCACCGCCCCCACCCCGACGTAGCACCAGGTAAACAGGTTAGCCGTGCTGCCCACCGACACCCCTGGAACCGGGTCAACCCCGGTAATGAAATTGGTGATATAGAGAGGAATGGTGCTGCTGACCAAGGCTACATAGGTGGTGAAAAACACGTTGGCCAGCATGAAGACCACCAAGGCTTTGTCGCTCAAGGCTGTGATCCAGCCCTGGCTTTGTCGATCATGGTTGGCCCGACTGGGATACTCGTTGGTCATGAGAATTTGGATCAGTAGCCCAAACAGGACAAACATAGCCCCACAGCCCCTAAACAACAGCAGGGGCGACTCATCGACCGCCGCAATCAAGGCGCTGCCCCCCAAGACGCCTAGGCCAATCCCGATGTATTCCGCCATCCCCATGACCGCAAAGGCGGAACTGCGGTCTTCGGCGGTGGTGGCATCCATCACGGCTGCCCCCGAGGCTGTCCAGAAGCAGCCCAGGCTAATCCCAAGCACCATACTGGCCAATATCAGCAGCCAAAGGGACTGGGCCACCATTAACATCAGGGCCACGGCTACCCCGCTCGCTGCCGCTAAGACAAGAACCACCTTTCGCCCAAAGCGGCGGGAATCGGCGAGGGTCGCTCCTAGGAAATGGCCGCCGACTTCAGTAATGGCACACAGGCTCAGAGCGAATCCCACGGCAGTAGCCGACAAGCCCACCTGATTGACAAACAAAATGGGAATGTAAAAACTCAGGAGACCGTAGCTAATTTGGATCAGCAATCGCCCTAGGGCCTGAACCTGAACCTGTCGGTTCGATAACTGCAAGGCCGAGGAGAGATTCATGACAAACCAGGGGAAACAGGGGCGACGGATAGAGTGCGGGATTTAATGAATTTCGCTAAACACAAAGACCATCGCCACCATGGCCGCGATAGTAAACGTGGCCCCGACAATCTCAATGCGTATGGAGGCGCGACGATGGGCAGGCTGGAGCCAGAAGTCGAGGACACGTAGGATGAGCGGCATGACCACGAGGGTAAGAATGCAGGTGGTGACGAGGTTTTTGACTAGCATGGCGCTGGCGGGATCCCAAGACTTCATCAGATCAAAGGCATCAATGACCCAGTCCTGGATCATGATCACTGGGTATAGGCCCAGCACCACCGAGAGGATTTGCTTCCAGGCCGGGGGGCCAAGGCCCGTCAACTCATTGCCGGAGTGATGGGAGAACCAGCCCTCCAGCCCCGTCTCAAAGGACTTGAATTTGTAGGAATTGAAGAGATCTCGGCCCAGTTTCAGTAGGGCTTCCCGTTGGGGTGACAACAGCCAACGGTTGAGATCCTCTGGTTGTGTAAAGTGCACCACGGCATACCACTTCAGGAGACCGCCCTGGCAGGGTAGGGGACGATGACGGTCGGCCCGAATGAAGCCTGGAAACCCTTGCACGGCATGAATAAGACTCCGATGCCATGCCCGAAAGGCCCAGCTTTTATCCTGGGGCACCGTGTACTCGATCACCACACTAGAGTAGGGGGCATGATCGGACTCCGCCGATTGCGGAAGCAAGGCGAGGCATCTGTGCCACATCGTTGTGAAGAGGCCCTGGACGGCCTGTAGCCCTGGGTGGAGCATCCCTATCACCCCAGACACCGCCATCCTGAGGCGATCTAGACGAGTAACCGCACGGCTTGGCCAAGCAGCTTTTGGGAACTTTGGGTGGGGCAGGGTTGCTGGGGGCATAAAGCGATTTTTGATGGAGCTGTATGCTGTATACATCAATGAAATCCAGCTTGATTCTAAAAGCTTAGTATGCCTTGGGCTATAGGTTGAGTTTCTGTAACCAATTAAACAAAACGACACCGGTTGCCAAAAGACTTAACACCATCGCTGCGCCGATGAGATCAATCTGGCGTGGGGTGGGGCTGTAGGCAGGCCGCAGCCAAAACTTGAGGAGCCGCGATACCCGTGGCATCACCACCCAGGTGAGCAGGGACGAGGTAATCAGATTATTGACCAACATTGACGTGGGCAGCGGCCAGCCCTGCATCAGGCCCAAGGCAGAAAAGGCCATGCCCTGCAAAATGACCGTGGGATAAAGCCCCAGGACCACTGACAGCAGTTGCTTCCAGCGTGGCGGGCCTAGGCTGCCACGTGATCCCATGCTGGCCGAAAACCAGCCCTCTAATCCCGTGGAGAAGGACTTGAAACGGTAGGCCAGAAATAGGGTTTTCCCCTCGTGGAATAACCGCTGGCGGACTTCACAGTTCAGCCATAGATCAAGTTGGCTGGGGCTGGCAAAGTGGATGATGGAATAGTACTTGACCACGCCATCGTCGCAGTTGAGCGGTGTGCATAGATCCGCCCGCAAAAAACCGCTGTGATATTGCGCCACCTGTCGTAACCGTCTGTACCACGCCTCAAAGGCCCCGGTCTTGGCCTCTGGCACGATGTACTCCATCACGGAACTGGTGTAGAAATGCTTGTGGTGGGGCGAGGGGTGATCGGCTATCCTCCGCCCATTAGGGGGGATGGGCGGGCGAGGTCGTTGGCGAGGGGGGCTGGGCACGGACATTCTGGACACGAACATGCTGGGCACGGATAGCCTGAGTGGTGGCGGTCTGAGGACGGAGGCGCTGGGGGCAGGGAATTAGTAATGAAAAAAAATGGCACGGGCGGCAAAAAAGCCCATGATGATGAGCACCCACAGGAGCCGCTGCTTAACCTGTTTTAAGTCTGCCAAAATCTCCTTCGCCTGTTCTTGGGTGATGGGCAAAGCATTGGCGTCCGATGATTCTAGCAGGGCACTCTCTGGGGCCGATTTTGAGGGCTTCGAGGCTGGCGTTTGAGGATTTTGAGCGGTCATCTCCTCACCATGTCAAGGCTAGATCCATTGTAGCGGGTCGGAATTGACCCTCGAATTCTTAAAAATCTCTGGGGACTGTCGGAAGTCTTCGTTAAAGTGCGTAACATTATATGTATGTAGGCGCAACATCTAATCGCAGTGACCTTGGCACCCGAAACCTTAAAAGAGCAAGTTAACGACCTAGGCCCGCTGCTCCGACGAGCCGTCTTGAGTCTCGTCGCTATTCTGGCTACCATTGGCTTTGGCCTCGGTGTCGTGCGCTACATCCAAGCGTCCGATCCCTATATTCACACAGTCCTCAGCCTTGAGGGTGATGTTAGCCAAGGCGAGGCGATCTTTCAAATGAACTGCGCTGTTTGCCATGGCTTTGCCGCCACGGGAGAGGTGGGGCCAACCCTAGTTCGTGTGTCTGATCATCGCACAAAGGTCAGCTTGATTAAGCAGGTGATCAGCGGCCAAACGCCCCCTATGCCTCAATTTCAGCCCGATCCCCAGGCTATGGCCGATCTCCTGGACTACCTTGAAAGCCTTTAGGTCGGACTGGCTTGGGTCACGCGGATGGGCCAACAGTCTTCGCAATCAGCAACATCGGGGATCCGTTGCTAGGTAAACTGCTGGCTGAGGTTGACAGGATCGTGGACGGTGATTTTCTTTTTGTAGATGGAAATCATGCCCTCCTGGCGCAGATCTCCCAGCAGGCGGGTGACGGTGACGCGAGTGGAACCGATGGCCTCGGCGATGGCCTGGTGGGAGAGTTTGAGGTCGAGAGGGATGCCGTCTTGGCTGGGTACGCCGAAGTCGCGGCAGAGAATCAGCAAAAAGCTGACCAAGCGAGATCCCATATCCCGGTGGGCTAGGGTTTCGATCATCATTTCGGTTTGCAGAATGCGGGAGGATAGCCCTCGCAGCATCACCATAGCCAGTTCAGGATTTTCCTCTAGGGCTTGCTCCACCTGCTCGATGGGCACCGACAGCAGTTCTACCGGGGTAAAGGCGACGGAGTGGTAGAAGCGGTCGGAGCGGTTGCCCGTAATCAGCGACAGAACGCCAAACACGCTGTTTTCTCGCAGCAGAGCCACGGTAATTTCTTCGCCCGCTTCGTAGACCCGCGACAGCTTGACGGCCCCCTTCAGCAGAAAATATACCCGCTCCGCCGGATCCCCAGGGAAGAAAATGGTCTTACCGCGCTCGTAGGACTCTACAACCGGAGGGAACGCGCCGCCCGAAAGCTGGCGAAAAACATTGGCAAGCGGTTTATCTTGGGTCACTACCATAACGTTTTGCTAAGGCCATCACGGAAACTTCAGCCAGTCCTGGAAGCCCAGGAGTCTTGAAATCCTTGCCCACCTAGACACTGGGAGATGCGGCGACCTCCACGGATGGACAGCCCTTCTAGCATGGGGCATGGGGTAATGCAAGCGTTCCATGACTTTAGAACACTTAACCTTAACTGCTTGGGATACGTTTGTATAGTGGATTACCTTTTTGCCCTCGCCGCCTACTTTTTAGGGTTAGAAGGACAAAATTTCCAATTTTTTTTGTGGCAAGTTTGGAAATTCCTCCCACAAAACACCTTAACCCAAGGGGCTCAACCTGAGTTAAAACAAGGCTTTAGACGATATCCGACTCTTTTAATCGGGTATGGTTGGTGCCTGTTTTGCCGTCGTGCTACAGTTCGCTCAACGAAACGCAACGGACGAGTGAGTAAACCATTCCCCAGGCGTTTCCATCGTTTAAGTTGTTGCAGGTTCCAACCCATGACTCAGTCCCTCGAACGCCTTGTCACCGGCTCCGCCAAAACCCACGCTCCCACCTTCACCGGGCTGAAGTGTCGCGAGTGCGGCGAAATGTACGAAGCGGCAGCTAAGCACGTTTGCGAAGATGTGTGCTTTGGCCCCCTGGAAGTGGCCTACGACTACGACGCCATTCGTCAGCGGGTGTCTCGCAGCACCATTCAGGCAGGGCCGCTGTCCATCTGGCGCTACAAAGAATTTCTGCCCGTCAGCACTGATGACGTCATCGACGTGGGCACTGGGATGACCCCCCTGGTGCGGGCCAACCGCCTCGCCCGTCGCCTGGGTCTGAAGGAGCTTTATATTAAAAACGACGCCGTCAACATGCCCACCCTCAGCTTCAAGGATCGGGTGGTGTCGGTAGCGTTGACCCGTGCCCGCGAACTGGGCTTCACCACCGTCTCCTGCGCCAGCACCGGGAACCTGGCCAACTCCACCGCCGCCATCGCCGCCCACGCTGGCCTCGACTGCTGTGTGTTCATCCCCTCCGACCTGGAAGCGGGCAAAGTCCTCGGCACCCTCATCTACGGCCCCACGGTGATGGCCGTCCACGGCAACTACGACCAGGTGAACCGCCTCTGTTCCGAAGTAGCCAACTCCTACGGCTGGGGCTTCGTCAACATCAACCTGCGCCCCTACTACTCCGAAGGTTCCAAAACCCTCGGCTTTGAGGTGGCGGAACAACTGGGCTGGCGCTTGCCCGACCACGTCGTCGCGCCCCTGGCCTCCGGCTCCCTGTTCACCAAAATCTATAAGGGCTTCCAAGAGTTCACCAAGGTGGGCCTGGTGGAAGGCAAGGACGTGCGCTTCAGCGGTGCCCAGGCTGAGGGTTGCTCCCCCATTGCCCAGGCCTTCCGGGACGGTCGCGACTTTGTCTCCCCCGTGAAGCCCAGCACCATCGCCAAGTCTATCGCCATCGGTAACCCCGCTGACGGCATCTACGCCCTCGACATTGCCCGCAAGACCAACGGCAACATCGAATCCGTCACCGATGCGGAAATCGTGGAAGGGATGAAGCTGCTGGCGGAAACCGAAGGCATCTTCACCGAAACCGCTGGCGGCACCACCATCGCCGTGCTGAAGAAGCTGGCGGAAGCTGGGAAGATCAACCCCGACGAATGTACCGTTGCCTACATCACCGGAAACGGCCTCAAAACCCAGGAAGCCGTTCAGGGCTACATCGGCGAACCCCTCACCATCGAACCCAAACTCGACAGCTTCGAGCGGGCGCTGGAACGGGCGCGCACCCTGGATCGCCTGGAGTGGCAGCAAGTTCTGGTCTAAGCCCTCGGAGGCCCTCACCCCCTCAGTCCCCCTCTCCCAACCTAGGAGAGGGGGAGGCCGGAAAGGCGGTAGGGTGGGTAATGCCCACCAAACGTTTTGTTGATTCACGTTTGCTCAATTTAGTTAGTGACATGGCCATTAAAGTTCTGATTCCGACCCCTCTGCAAAAGTTCACCAACAACGAAGCCACCATTGAATGTGCAGGCGGCAATATCGTTGAATTGTTGGATATCCTAGACAGCACCTACCCCGGCATCAAAGCTCGCCTGTGCGATGACTCCGGTGAGCTGCGCCGCTTTGTGAATTTCTACGTCAACAGCGAAGATATTCGTTTTTTGGACGGCAAAGAAACCGCCCTGAACGATGGCGACGAAGTGAGTATTGTCCCCGCCGTGGCTGGGGGCTAAATAAGCTTGTTGTAGGGGTCTCCTACGACGGGATAGCCGCTCAACGGCTAGACAACTTAAACGATTATGCGCCAGGGGGAAACTCCTGGTTTTTTTGTGTCTATCCGATGAAAGCCGGATTGGGCGCACAACCGAGACCGCCCGAGTATGGATTGCTGACTGCCACCAACCCCAAAAGCCTGCCCTCCATTTTGACTTCGCTCTCCCACCCACTGCTTAACCCAAACTCAGACTGGGTTAGACAGATCAGGAGACCTTGTCCATCCCGTTAGCCAGAGCCGCGATAAATTGGCTAGGATCCTTGGGACGGCCATAGTCATCCTCCCGAAAACTGGAGAGATAGAGGGACTGTTTGGCACGGGTGAGGGCAACGTAGAACAGGTGCTTTTCCTGCTCCAGTTCCCCAGGGCCAAGGCTGCGGAAGTCGGGAAACTCCCCTTCTACAAGGCCCGCAATGAACACATGGTCAAATTCCAAACCCTTGGACTGATGGGCGGTGATCACCAGCACCTGGTTGTCCTGGGCTGAGAGGCGGTCGAGGTTTCTGGTGAGGGCGGTGAACTCTAGCAAGGTGCGGAGGGCCAGATTGGGCGGTAGGGTGGGGTCGTCTTGGTTCGCGCAAATCTCTACCATCTGCTCCAAGTTTTGCAGGCGTTGGGGTTCGCGACGGTAGTGGTGAAGCAGCCCAGAGGTTTGCAACACCTGATGGAGCAACTCAGCAGGGCGCAGGCAATGGCTGAGGGTTTGCCACTGAGCGATGTCGTTGGCTAGGGAAGCAAAGGCGTCGCCATAGCGGTAGTAGAGGGCGGTGCGGTCGGCGGCGGTGGCCTCCAATTTGGGGATCAGGTGATCCAGAAGCTGCACGGTGGTGGACACATCATCCATGGCATGGTGATTGGGCGTCGTGGGCAGGTTCAATACCTGGGCGAGGTGTTCGAGGCGATAGTTCTCAGCCTTCAGGAAGCGTCGGGCTAGGTTGAGGGTATCGGCCCAAACCCAATCCGGGACAGGCATCCCCAACCGCTGGGCTTGGGTGACTACCATGCTGATATCAAAGCCCACGTTATGCCCCACGATGAAGGCATCCCCGGTAAACTGGAAAAATTGATCTAGGACACGACGTCCGGGCTGACCCTGTTGACGCAAAAACTCGTTGCTGTAGCCGTGGACATAGCGGGAGTCGCCCACGTCGGTAACATCGCTAATGTACGCCTGGAAGTGGTCGATCACCTGGCCATTGAGCAGTTTTTGGGCGGCAATTTCCACCACCTCATCCTCGATGGCAACCCCCGTGGTCTCCACGTCAAACACCACTAGCGTGCCGTGGCGATAGGCGTCTATCACCGCCCCTAGGGGATCATCGTTCACAAAGGGCTGGGGCAGGGCCATATCCGTCAGCCATAGGCCGCAGCGATCTCCCTCTCCGTAGATCTGGCGCAGGGTTTCGAGGCCGATATTGCGCTTGGGGACACTCAGCAACCGCTTGAAGGCTCCGGTATCGAAAGGGTTTGCCAAAAAACGTAGGTAGGCCAGGGCATCTTTGATTTCCTGGCGCATAAAAAACTGGTAGCGCTCCACCGTTAGGCAAGGCACCTGCCACTCCTCCAAGACCTGGGCAATGATGTCGGTGCGCCGATTGGTGCGGGTGAGCACCGCTACTCGGTTATAGGCAAAGGTGGGCTGATTTTGAGCCAGGATTTGGATCTGCTGGGCGATCCAGGCGGCTTCCCCGTCTGGGTCATCGGCCCGGTAGGACAGGATAGGGGTGCCGGGGAGGCTGGTGGCGGGAATGGTGATCTGGGTGTGACGGTCGGTGAAGACATCGGCAAAGGTGTCAGCAGCCTGGAGTAGGCTCCGGGTGGCCCGGTAGTTCTCCGATAGGCTGTATTCTGTGGGGGAAAACTCCACCCGAAACTGTTCCAGCACCACCTCCGGCTCCGACCCTCTCCAGGCATAGATGGTCTGATCCAAATCACCAATCATCGCCAGATTTTTGGATTTGTGGGCCAAATGACGCACCACCTCATACTCGCCCAGGTGGGTATCCTGCACCTCGTCTACCTGCACAAAGTCGTAGCGGTTGGCCCAGTAGTCCGCCGCCTCCGGTACCCGCCGCAACAGGGCGCGGGTGAAGAAAATCAAGTCGTCAAAATCCAGAGCTTGGCGACGCTGCAACTCGGCCTGATACAGTTTGGCCCACCGCTGTTCCTGGGGATCAAACGCCGCAAACAAGCCACCGAGGCGAAGGTCAACAGTGAGATCATCGGGGCTGGCCTTGGACTTGGCTTCGCTAATCGCCGCTTTCACCTCCTTCACCCGATCCTCTAGGCGATCTCTGACCTGACGCCGCATCAAGCCCCTGAGGATATCGGCACTGTCCTCAGCGTCGTAAATCACAAAATCCGACGGTAGCCCCAGAGCTTCGGCTCCCATCCGCAAAATGCGCACACAGAGACCGTGGAAGGTTTTGATCGTCACCTGTCGCCCCACCTGGGCCTGGGTAAGGCGATCCCCCATTTCCTTCGCCGCCCGGTTGGTAAAGGTCAGGCACAGCATCCGATTGGGATCCATGCCCTGACTCAACCCCTGCATCACCCGCGCCGACAGCACCGAGGTTTTGCCCGTCCCCACCGGGGCCAGCACCAGCACACCCCCCTTGAGATGGTGGATAACCTGCTGCTGTTCCGGATTGAAAGGAAGGGGAGATGCCATGGGTAAGATATCGGTGAGTCCGCTAGGCTCAAGGTACCCAAAAAACAGGGTTGATGTCGTTTTTTCAGCAATTTTTATGGAACTGTCCGTCCAGTCCTTCACCGTCCACAAACGGGTGCCCCTCACCATCAGCCGGGGCACCACGGCCAATTCCACCAACCTCTGGCTCACCATTCGGGCCGATGGCCTTGAAGGCTGGGGCGAAGCCGCCCCCTTTTCCATCGGCACGGCGCACCAAACCCTAGCGCAACTTCAGCGGGATATGGAGGATCTATCAACGATTTTGGCGGACTACCATCCCTGGGATCGTCAGGCCATTGAAGCGGCTATCCAGCCCCTAGGGCTTCAGTCCGCCAGTCGGGCCGCGTTGGATGTGGCTCTGTGGGACTGGTGCGGCAAGGCCACCCAGCAACCGCTTTGGAAACTGCTGGACTTGGATCTGGGCCAAATTACCCCAACCTCCGTCACCGTGGGGATTATGGCCCCCGAGGCCGCTCGTCAACGCGCCCAGGACTGGCTCCAGCACACCCAGGCGCAGTCGATCAAAATCAAGCTGGGCCAGCCCGCCGGAATTGCAGCCGATCAGGCCATGTTCCAGGCCATCGCCGAGGGCATCCCCGCCGAGATTCGACTCAGTGTCGATGCCAACGGCGGCTGGAACCTCGACCAAGCCATCACCATGGCCCAATGGCTAGGGGAACGGGGCATCACCCACCTCGAACAACCGTTACCCGTCGGTCTCGATCACCAACTGCCCCAACTCCGCCAGCAGTCCCCAGTCCCGGTGTTTGTAGATGAAAGCTGCTTTAACACCGCCGATATTCCGCGCCTCGCCAGCTTAGCCGACGGCATTAACATTAAACTGATGAAGGCTGGGGGCCTGACCGAGGTGCTACGGATGATCCACACCGCCCGCGCCTGTGAGTTACAGGTGATGTTTGGCTGCTACTCCGACAGCAGCCTTGCCAATGGGGCCATGGCCCACCTCTCCCCCCTCGCCGACTACCTCGACCTCGACAGCCACCTCAACCTGCGGGACGATCCCTTCACCGGGCTCACCCTGGCGACAGGACGGCTGCTTCCCCCCTCCCACCCTGGACTCGGACTCACCCATGTACCTCACTGCTGACAGCCGCATCGCCCTCCTCATGCACGAAGGTACCCAAAGCAACATGGGCAAAACGGGGCTGTCTATGCTGCGCTACAGCGCGTCCCCCATCGTGGCGGTGGTGGATTATCAAGGGGCAGGGCGGTCGCTCCAGGACCTCACGGGCATTGCCAAGGATATTCCCGTGGTGGAGTCCGTCGCCGCCGCTCTGGCCCATCGGCCCAACGTCCTTGTTATCGGCATTGCTCCCTCCGGCGGCAAACTCCCCGATCCCTGGTTTCAAGAATTAGAGCAGGCGGTACAGGCCGGACTCAGCGTGGTGAATGGTCTCCATACGCCGCTGGCCCAGCATCCGGCCCTTGCGCCACACCTAGGGCCAAACCAGTGGATTTGGGACGTGCGTCAGGAACCGCCAGGGCTCACCGTCGGCACGGGCCAAGCCAGCCAACTGTCCTGCCAGCGAATTTTGGCCGTCGGCACCGATATGTCCGTGGGCAAAATGTCCACCATCCTGGAACTCAACACAGCGGCCCAGCGGCGGGGACTGAAATCCAAGGTCATCGCCACAGGCCAAACCAACCTCATGCTGGGGGATGATGGCGTTGCCCTGGATGCCGTGCGGGTAGACTACGCCTCCGGGGCCGTGGAGGCCGCTGTCATGCGCTACGGCCACGCCTACGATTACCTCTTCATCGAAGGCCAGGGATCGCTGTTGAATCCAGCCTCCACCGCCACGCTGCCCCTCCTGCGCGGCTCCCAACCCACCCACCTGATCCTCTGCCATCGGGCCGGACAAACCCACATCGCCAACTGCCCCCAGGTGCCGATCCCGCCCCTGTCCCAAGTAGTCGATCTCTACGAACAGGTCGCCCGATCCGGAGGAGCTTTCCCAGGCAGCAAGGTCGCCGCCATTGCGCTGAATACGGGCCATCTTTCCGAAGCAGAGGCTACCCAAGCGATTCAAGATACCCAAATCGCCACAGGTCTCCCCTGCACCGATCCCTTCCGCCACGGTGTGGATGGGCTGTTGGATGCCGTTCTGCGATGTCCAGGCTGAGGGTGATCCACCCAGCAAAAACCCCTTTGCCCAGCGCGGGAAAGGGGTTCAGAAAAAATAAAAACCAAGCTGAACTCAGGTTCTGAGCCCAATCAAGCTACTTTTTCCGCAGGCGATAGGTAATGCGGCCCTTAGTCAAATCGTAGGGGGTGAGTTCAACCTTCACACGGTCTCCGGGCAGGATTTTGATGTAGTTACGGCGAATTTTGCCAGAAATGTGGGCCAAGACATTAAAGCCATTGTCGAGATCCACCCGAAACATGGCATTAGGCAAGGACTCCGTCACGGTGCCCTCCATTTCAATCAGATCCTGCTTAGACAAGTGAACTCTCCTCTACGTCGTACTTAAACAATAGGCCCAAAACCCATCCACACGATACGTTCAACCAGCAATGACTTGCTGAAGGGAAGCATAAACCGCTTCCATGGGTTGATTACCATCCACTGAGACAAGCTGCTGACGGCTGCGATAGAAGTCAATCAGCGGCTCGGTTTGCTGACGATAAACGTCTAGACGATGGCGAATGACGGATTCCTCGTCGTCGGCGCGGCCCCGCTTTAGCAGGCGAGTCACGATGACTTCATCGGTCACATCTAGGTTAACGACAAAATCAGCGGGTTGCTGAATTTGATCCAAAAGCCGACCCAAAAACTCGGCTTGGGGGACATTGCGAGGAAAGCCGTCTAGCACCCAGCCCCCTTGAGCATCCTCTTGACCTAGGCGTTCTTTGATCAAGTCCAGAATCAGCTCATCGGGAACCAATTCCCCAGCGCTCATGTACTGCGCTGCTTTCTTGCCTAAGTCAGTCCCTTCCGCCACCGCAGCACGGAGAATGTCTCCAGTGGAAATGTGGGGAACCCCCCCTTCCGCCGCAATTTTCTGTGCTTG
>JALQST010000109.1 GCA_023264315.1 Nodosilinea sp. BSH.14 | reverse complement strand
GCCACACCGAGTCCCGATTCCCGAGTCCCGACTCCCGACTCCCGACTCCCGACTCCCCCCCATGCCCACCATCGACTACCTCCGCATCAGCCTAATCGACCGCTGCAATTTTCAATGCACCTACTGTATGCCGGAGGGCATTGACCTTCAGTATGTGCAGCAGCAGGACTGGCTGACGCGGGAGGAATTGCGACGGTTGTTGACGGAGGTGTTTGTGCCGCTGGGGTTTTCGCGGTTTCGCCTCACGGGGGGGGAGCCGTTGCTGCGGCCCGATGTGGTGGACATTGTGCGCGACATCGCCCATCTCCCGACTACCCAGGATTTAGCCATCACCACCAATGCCTTTTTGCTGGCGAACCTGGCCCAAGACCTGTGGGATGCGGGGCTGCGGCGCATCAATATTAGCTTGGATTCCCTGGATCCGGTGGTGTTTCAGCGGATTGTGGGGGGGCGGGGGCGATCGCGCTGGCCGGAGGTGTGGGCGGGTATTCAGGCGGCCCATCGCGTGGGGTTTGTGCCCCTGAAGCTGAATGTGGTGGTGATTCCCGGCGTGAACGACCACGAGGTGCTGGATTTGGCAGCGTTGACGCTGGAACGCCAGTGGCACGTCCGATTTATCGAGTTTATGCCCATCGGCAATGATAACCTGTTCCAAGACCGGGGCTGGGTGGATTCGGAAACCCTGCGCCAGCGCATTCGCCAGCGGTGGGGGCTAACGGAGGGCCAAGTGCAGGGCAATGGGCCAGCGGATGTGTTCCACATTCCGGGAGCCCTGGGCACCGTGGGGTTCATTAGCCAAATGTCGGAATGCTTTTGCGATCGCTGCAACCGGATGCGCCTGTCTGCGGATGGCTGGCTGCGCCCCTGCCTGCTGAATGAAACTGGGCAGATTGACCTGAAAACGCCCCTGCGCCAGGGCCAACCCCTCGCCGACCTGCGGGTTCAGGTGGCGGAAGTGCTGGGGGCCAAACCCGACATCAACTACAAAATGCGAGAATCCGGCGTCACCGGAGCCTACAGCCGCACCATGTCCCAAATTGGCGGTTAGGTCTGCCTGTCTACGGGATGGCTCGACCCCCCAAACATCACCAAAAGAGATGATTCAGCCAGTGGCCCAGGAATTTGGGGCCGGGGGGTGTTGGGTAGTCGGCGGGCAGCAGGGCGGCGAAGGCTTGCTCAAGCTGGGCTAGGGCGGCGTCAATGTCCTGGCGCTTGGGGCGGGGCTGGTGGGGCACCAGCACCGGAGGCCCAAAGCGCAGGGTCAGCCGTTTGCGAAAGTAGAGATCCTGGGTGCCGATGATGGCGATGGGCACAATGGGCACCCCCGACCGCATGGCATAGAGCACGGTGCCGCGCTTGAGGGGATACATTTTCCCCTCCCGTTCCCCCAGGCGGCCTTCGGGGAAAATCATCAGGCCATCGCCCCGGCCCAGCAGGGCTTGGACGGCCTGGTCAATCTGGCGCATTTGCTGGATAGAACTGCCGTTGGGCACCTCTCGCTGGATGGTTGCGGCCAGTTCCGCCAGGTCAGGACGATTCGCCTGGGCCGCTGCCATCACGGCCATCTCCTCCTTCCACCAGCGCTCTAGGGGAATGACGCCCCCCGCCCAACCAATCAGCCAGTGTTTCCAGCGCTTGTTGTAGAGGGTGCGGGCATCGCCCAAGATGTAGTAGTAGGGATGGGGCGGCACAAAGGCCAGGATTAAAAACGGGTCGAGGTGGCTGAGGTGGTTGGCCGTCAGCACGTTGGGGAAGGTGGGGATGTACTGGGGGTTTTCAATCCGCACCCGAAAAAAGGTTTTGATGAACCGCCGCATCAGCCAACGGCGAAATCGACCACTCACCCGATCATCCACCTGGCCGGTGGCCATGGCGCTGAGGGTGGCTAAATCCTGAGTGATGTGCCGCCGTACCTGGGGGTTCTGGGCCATGGCCACCCCCTCGCGCACCCGCTGGATCACCGCTGACGTGAGGTCTGGCGTGGGAGGAACAACGGATTTTGACATGGGCAGAGGGCAGAACACAGCAAGGGAAGCACCGGAGCCAAGGGGCCGTCCGTTGGAGGGTATCACAGCAAGGAAAGCAGAATCATCCCCCCCACAACGACCATTACCATCACCGTGAGGGGTTCGGGTTTGCTCACCCCGTTGCCCCCGCCCCCCTCCGGGCTAATCACGTAGATCAGCAGCCCCACCGCCACCGCCACCACAATGAAATCAAGACCGGTAAACACAGGCGTTACCTTCAAAAAACTGAAAAACCATCCTGCCCCTAGGATAATCGCCCCGCTGAGGAACGCACCCTGAACGTTCCGGCGGATAATGGGAAGGCTCGGATCAAGGCCCTAATCCGTAGGCCCGACTATGGCTAAGCCCTCCCGCACCTACCACGATCCGCTCCATGGGGCCATAACCCTCCACACCAGCGACCCCGAAGAAGTCCTGCTAATTCGGCTGATTGATACCCCAGCCTTTCAACGGCTGCGACGGATTCGACAACTGGGGCCAGCCTACCTCACCTTCCACGGGGCCGAAAGTTCGCGCTTTACCCATTCCCTCGGGGTGATGGCCCTGGCTCGCCGCGCCTTTGACTCCCTTTTGGGCCGCTACCCCCACCTGCGCCCCCACCGAGCCACCGTCCTCTGTGCGGCCCTGCTCCACGACCTGGGCCACGGCCCCTTTAGCCACACGGCGGAGGAAATTTTTGGCCTGCACCACGAATACTGGACCCAGCGCATCATCCAGGATGTTCCCGCCATCCGCGACCCGCTGCGCCAGTATTCCGCCGACCTGATCCCCGCCATCACCCAGGTCTACACCCACACCCACCCGGTGCCCCTGGTGTGGCAGTTGGTCTCTAGCCAGCTCGACTGCGACCGGCTGGATTACCTGCTGCGCGATAGCCATTCCACCGGGGCCAGCTATGGGCGGCTGGATCTGGATCGCATCCTGATGGCCCTCGAACTGGAGCCGGACAGCAACCGCCTGGTGGTTGCCCACAAGGGGCTTTCCGCCATCGAGCATTACCTCGTGGTGCGCCATTTTATGTATGCCCAGGTGTACAACCATCCCAAGAACATTGCCGCCACCTGGCTGCTGAAATGCGCCTTCCACCGCGCCCGCACCCTCCACCCATCGGGACACCTGGAGGCCGATGACACCGTTTCTGCATGGCTGCAATCGGCCCAAACGCCCCTCTCCCTAGACGCCTACCTCGCTGCCGATGATGCGGTGTTGAACTACCACCTCCAGCGCTGGCAGCGGGGCAAGGATGCCTTACTGGCGGATCTCTGTCGGCGGTATGTGGATCGAGATTTGCTGAAAACCCTGGAGATTACCCGTCTGTCGGCGGATCAGCAGCAGTCTCTCCTGGCCCAGGTGCAAGCCTATTTGGAGGACAACGGCCTCCCCGGCCACCTCTACGCCACCCTAGAACACACCTGGAGCCGAGGCTACACCACCTACCAGCAGGACATCCACATGCATGTAGACAACACCTTTGTGGACATCAAAGACCTCTCGCCCCTGGTCAAGACCCTCAGCCAACCCGCCGAGCGCATTTGGCTGCTCTATCCCCGCGAGATTCAACCCTGGGTGCAGGATTGCTACGCCTCCCATGGGCCTCAATCCTCTAGTTCAATGCCCTGAGCCTTGAGCTTAGCCTTGAGGGCCGCGAGCTCCTGTTCGGCCTGTTCGGCCCGCTGGCGTTCCTGGGCCGCGAGTTCCTCGGGGGAGGGAATCAGATCGCCCTCGGCGGTGAAGAAACGCAGGCGGTTTTCCCAAACGCCGAGGTAGAGACTCAACTGCTGACTCCAGAGCCGCCCTTCGGCGGTGGCGGGGATGGGCTCATAGACGCCGTCCACCAGGTGAAAGCCCTGGAATTCCTGGGTGTAGGGGTCAAACCAGAAATAATCTGGGGTGCGGAAGGTGTTTTGGTAGAGGTCTTTTTTCAGCCCCATCTCCACCGATTTGGTGGAGTCGGACAGGATTTCTAGGATCAGGTTGGGGTATTTGCCCTGTTCGTCCCAGATGGCCCAACTGCGGCGATCCTTCTTCTCGGTGCCCCGCACCACAAAGAAATCTGGCCCCCGAAAATCGCGGGTTTTGATCTGTTGCTGGTTGTAGTAAATCGTCAGGTTGCCGGAGATGTAGACATCCTCCCGATCCGCCCACCAGTGGCGCAGGAGGCGAATCAGCAGGTCAATTTGATCGCGGTGAAAGTCACTTTCCAAGGGTGGCTCGTCGCTCCATAGGTTACTGGGGGGCAGGGTAATCCCTTCGGCAGCGGACAGGGCGGCGGTGTCGATCAGGGCAGCGGCATCAACCGGGTCGGCGGCATTCACCCGGTCAGCCGTTTCAATCGGGGTGGGGACAGCCATAGGCGGTGAACAAGCCTGTAGTGGGGACGGTGGCGAGATGTTTCTGATTATAGAATTGGCGATTCAACTTGGCCGAGAAGGCTGGGGATTGGGGCCTGGGCCTAGGCCCACAGGTTAAAGCGCATCAGGTGTTGGCGCAGGAGGGCGGGCAACTGCTGGGCCAAATCGTCGTTGGCTTGGAAGGTAAACCGCTGCTGGGCGGGGAGGTCAAAGGGATACTGGCCGGAGATATCGGGCCGTTCCATCTGGGCCAGCAGAATTTGCTCCGGCGGTTTGGCCTGGAGGGCATAGCCCATTTCCACACACACATGGGGGCTGGGGATAGCAACTTTCGGATCCCCCGTGGATTCTAGGATGGGGGTGCCATCGGCCACAAACAGCAGCGCCTTGGCAATTTTGCGCGTCAGGCGGCTGTTCAACCGGGCGGGGCCTTCACTGAGGCGATGGCCCATTTCTAGGGTGAGCGGCAGCCGGGAGGTGGCGTTGAGGGCGGCGATGGCGTCGGTTAGCCCCTGGTGCAGCCGTTCCGCCGAGGGCTGGTAGTCGGTCTGATAGCAAAAATAAATGATCGGGTCGAGGTGGGCCATCACCTCCCGCTTGGTGAAGTAAATTTCGTGGCTAATCAGGTCGATATTGGCGATGGCATAGCCGCCGCTGCCCTCGATGTAGAACTCCACCACCTCGCCATCCAGGTAGCGCTGAAACCAGGTGCTTTGGCGCACGGTGTCGCTGTCGTCTAAAAAGTCTGCCCGCAGGGCCGATTTCAGCAAACTATTCTTGCTCAGGCGCAGATCATAGGGCCGCTTTTCTAAATCGCGCAGGGGCTCATAGGCGTCTAGGTACCAGGCTTTGAGCGCAATAATCGCCATCGGTTCCTCCTTGGCAAGGGACGGACTCGCGTGTCCCTAGGTCAAGTATCGCTTGATTTTAAGCCTTCGGCCCATCCCTGAACCGTGAAATCTACTGCATCAACATGACGGAAACAAGGGGCTTAAGCCCCTTGTCTAGGGATCCGTCGATGTCCAGGGATCAGTCGACATCCAGGGATCAGTCGATTACAAAATCCTTGCAAGACCTCACCCCCAGCCCGTCTCCTTGTAGGAGAGGGGAGCCGAAAGGGCCTCAAGGATTAAACACCTCGTCTTCAATGCCCACCCACCACTCGCCCAACCCCATCATCTCTTGATGAAGTTCCGACAACTCGCGCAGGTAGGCTTCGGGGGAAAGGCTATCTTTGCGCTCTTGCAGCATGGTCAAGCGCAGGAGCACCAGCAGCCAGGGTTTCGAGAGGCCATCCCGCGCCTCGATGAACTGGGCTAGGCGGCGACTGTCCAGCCCTAAGCCACTGGGCAGATTGAGGGAAGGAGTGTCCCTGGGCGAGTCGTTGGGGTCGTTGGGGAGATTGTGGGCGTCCATGGCGTAACCTCGTGGGATGGATCGGGGCGATGGGCTGAGTTTAACCCGTGACCCTAGGGGCTGAGCGCCAAAATTTCCTCGGCGGCGCGGAGGCCCGAGAGGTAGGCCCCGTGGGTGGTGCCGAAATAGTCGGGGTGGGTGGCCTCGCCAGCAAAAAAGACCCGTTCTGCCAGGGGACGGGCGAGAATGTTGCGATCCCGGGGCGTGGAACCAAGGGCATTGAAAGAATAGGAACCCAGGGCAAAGGGATCTGAAGCCCAGCGGGTGATCTGTACGTCCACGGGGTTGGGGATGTCGGGGCCAAACATCGTTTTCAGGGTGTCCAGGGCACTCGCCACCGTCGCCGCATCGGACTGAGATTCCATCTGTCGGCCCTGGTCGGCGGCATTGAAGCCCAGCAAAATCGGCTGCTGGGCCACCCGCTGAAAACTCACCCACTCCGCCCACTCGCCCGGGTTGGCGGAGACATATTCCAGCCAGTCCACATCCGTGGGCCAAAAAGCTTCTTCAAAGCGCAGGTAGCACTTGTTCAACACACCCATCCCCAACCGGGCGATGGCGTTTTGCTGCTCGCTGGGCAGGGGCGGGGTAAACCGCACCCGTTGGGCCTGCAACACCCCCAGGGGCAACGTTACCACCACATGATCCGCCACAAACTCTGTTTGATCGGTCATCACCCGCACTGGAGATGGATCCCACCGAATCTCCTGCACCACCTGGCCCAATTCCATCGATAAGCCCTCGGCCAGGGACTCGGCAATGACGCCAAAGCCCTCCTCAAACAGGGCTTCATCCCCATCAAAGCCCTCGTCGCTGTCGTACCAGTGGGCCGAAAGCTGGGCCACACTGCCCGAATACTCGTGTTCTAGTTCACTATTCAGAATGAAATTCATCCGCCGATAGGCCGGGGAATCCGGATCCAAGCCCCGCCGCACCGACTTCGTAGCCTTCCGGATGGAGGTGTCCCGATCTCCATCCTGGGCGCGGGCGATGGCCTTAAACAGTTCCTCCCGCAACGCCTCTAGCGCGTCCTCGTCCGCCTCCGAGAAGGGGGAACCATCGGTGTTGTAGGTGGCCGCCCGGTCATACGCGGTCACCCATCGACGGGCCTGAATGCCATCCGCTAGATCGGTGATGGGATTGCCCTCGGTACCGTGGATCCAGGTTGCCCCTAAATCGAGGGGAGCATCGGGCCATTGGCGGCTCGTCCAAACCCGTCCACCGATGCGATCCCGCGCTTCCACCACCGTCACGCTATGCCCTAGCCGCTGTAACTCCTGGGCGGCGGCTAACCCTGCTAGTCCGGCCCCAATCACGACGATGCGCTTTGGGTCTGAGACGGCCTCCGTCCTCAGCCTAGAAGCTCCGCAGGCACTGGCCCAAAGCCCTAGCCCAAAGATCCCAACTCGATGGAAAAACCGACGTCTTTGCACCTTCTACCACCGCCCTTCAAACAGCGACAACGGCTCGGCTGAACTCCGAAGTAGGAGACACCTTCAACACCTTACCCGTGAGACTAAAGGGACGGGCCTCGGTGATACGCACCTGGACAAATTGGCCCTTCATCGTGGCGATGTCGCCGGGGAAGAAGGTGAGGCGGTTGCCCCGGGTGCGGCCCATTACCTGGGCGGGGTTTTTGGGGTTGACGGCCTCCACGAGGACTTCTTCGATGCGGCCCTGGTAGCGCTGGGAACGTTCGGCGGCTTTTTGGGAGACAAGGTGATTCAGCCGTTGCAGACGGTCGGCTTTCACGTCCTCGGCGAGCTGGTTCTCCCAGAGGGCGGCGGGGGTGCCCGGTCGGGGAGAATAGGCGGCGGTGTTGAGTTGGTCAAAGGCGATGTCGTTGACCAGATCCAGGGTGTTTTGGAATTGATCTTCGGTTTCGCCGGGGAAGCCCACGATGGCATCGGCGCTGATGGCGGCATCGGGCATGTAGCGGCGCACGGTGTCGATGATGCGGCGATATTTTTCGTGGGTGTAGCCCCGCGCCATCGCTTTGAGCACCTCGTTATCGCCGGACTGGAAGGGAATATGGAAATGTTCGCAGACCTTGGGCAGTTCCGCACAGGCGCGAATCAGGCGCTCGGTGAAGTAGCGGGGGTGGCTGGTGGCAAAGCGGATGCGCTCGATGCCGGGGACATCGTGGACGAAGTAGAGCAGGTCGGTGAAGGTGTGCTGGTGGCGGCCCTCGGCGGTGGAACCGGGCAAATCCCGTCCGTAAGCGTCGATGTTTTGGCCCAGCAGGGTCACTTCTTGAAAGCCCTGGCGACCCAGTTCCTCCATTTCTGCCCGAATCGCTTCCGGCGTCCGGGATTGCTCGATGCCGCGCACTCCGGGCACCACGCAGTAGGTACAGCGTTCGTTGCAGCCGTAGATCACGTTCACCCAGGCCGTGACTTCGCTATCGCGGCGGGGCTTGGTGATGTCTTCCATGATGTCGATGGCCTCGGTGGCGACCACCTGGTGGCCGTCCATCACCTGTTCCAGCAGGTCTTGCAGGCGGTTGGCGTGCTGCGGCCCCATGATCAAATCCAACTCCGGCACCCGTCGCAATAGGGATTCCCCTTCTTGCTGGGCCACACAGCCCGCGACGATCAGGGTGAGATCGGGCTTTTCCTGCTTGCGTTTGGCCTGCCGCCCCAGGTAGGAATAGACCTTTTGCTCGGCGTTGTCGCGAATGGTGCAGGTGTTGTACAGCACCACGTCGGCTTGGTAGGGGTCTTCCGTCCACACCATGCCCATGTCGTCTAAGATACCGGCCATGCGTTCCGAGTCGGCCTTGTTCATCTGGCAACCGAAGGTGGTGATGTGGTACTGGCGGGGGGAACGAGCCATGGGTCTTCGTGAGGGGTAGCAGGAACGGCGGGATGCAATTTTTCATCTTAACGTGTTGCGCCAACTCCCGGGGAGGCCGGGGGTTCGTCGGCAGCAAGGGTCAATTCAGGATATGGTGTCATTGCCATCGAACCAACTCAGATGGTGGGCAGTCCAGGGC
Source organism: Nodosilinea sp. BSH.14 (assembly GCA_023264315.1). Taxonomy (GTDB): domain Bacteria; phylum Cyanobacteriota; class Cyanobacteriia; order Phormidesmidales; family Phormidesmidaceae; genus Nodosilinea. Next base: position 329 of record JALQST010000109.1, on the reverse strand, counting down.
GGGTGTTCAAGCTCTCGGAAGCCGCCATTGCTGAAGCCATCGAACAGGTGGCCCGCCGCCGGGAGGATCTGTTTATTTCCGACAGTGCCGGATTGCTACAGCTTCAGTATGCAGGCGATCCGCAGGCCATGGCTGAGGCTATTCTGAACAAGTATTTTGCGGGTTAGATTGTTCATGAAACGGACGCGCTTGAGCCCAGAATCCTCGGCCCTCACCCCTGCCCCTCTCCCTAGGGGAGAGGGGTTCTGAATCTGGCCCCCCTTCTCCCTCAGGGAGAAGGGGGTGGGGGATGAGGGCTTAGCCTAGGCGTTTGACGGGGATAGATTACT
>JALQST010000108.1:8929-9162 GCA_023264315.1 Nodosilinea sp. BSH.14 | reverse complement strand
CAAAGGCCACCGTCGCCACCATCAGCCGCACATCGTCGCGAATGAAGCGGGTTTGGTTGTCGCGCCGCACCTCGTCCGCCAGTCCGGCATGGTAGGGCAGCACCGATTCCCCATCCTGGCTCAGCAGCAGGGCTAACTCATCCACCCGCTTGCGGCTGAGGCAGTAGATAATCCCCGATCCCGAATGCTGCTGCACCTGTTCCAGCAGGGTTCGATAGCCATCTCGCCCCTTG
>JALQST010000108.1:6889-8919 GCA_023264315.1 Nodosilinea sp. BSH.14 | reverse complement strand
CAGCGGATCCCGTAGCCGAAGTTGTTGGGCAATATCCTGGCGCACCCGTTCCGTGGCGGTGGCCGTCAACGCCAGCAAACTAATCTGAGGAAATCGCTCCCGCAGTTCGTGCAGCCGCCGATACTCAGGCCGAAAATCGTGGCCCCACTCGCTTACACAGTGGGCTTCGTCGATGGCAAAGCCGCTAATGCCCACAGTTTGGCTGAGGTTGTTCAAAAACTGGATAAACCCCGCATTCTGCAACCGTTCTGGCGACACATAGAGCAGCTTAATTTCTCCCCGCATCAGGGCTGCTTCCCGCTGACGCTGAGCCTCAACATCTAGGGAACTATTCAAAAACGTGGCGGTAATGCCGTTATCTTGCAGCCCCGCCACCTGATCCTGCATCAGGGCAATCAGCGGCGACACCACCACCATCACGCCAATTTTCAACAGTGCAGGCAACTGATAACACAAGGACTTGCCGCCTCCGGTGGGCATGATCACCAGGGTGTCCTGGTTTTTCAGGGCTGCCTCAATCACCCGCCGCTGCCCGGGCCGAAACTCGTCGTAGCCAAAGTGGTGCTTCAGCGCCTTCTCCAAGGAAGGAAAGTCCACCACGGGAGTTGCCGCCTGAGCCATGATCATGTTGTTTACCGATGAACCTTGTGCCGTCTAGGATACCCGTACTAGATTCTACGCGAACGGCCCCCGCTTGTCATTCAGCCAAATCACCTGGAAGCGTCGTACCCACGGCACTAGTGGTTTGTCAGGGTTAATTGTAGGGTTGCAGATATCCTCAAAGCCCTTCGACGCCTGTTCGACAGGCTCACAGCTCAGGACGACCATAAACGGCATGTTCGGGCTGAGCCTGTCGAAGCCCGAATGCTTAGTCTTGACACGGCATTAGGCTGAGGTTGCCAGACTCGAATCGGCTTCCTCCATGGCCACTTCCTCAAAGCGGATGATGTCTTGGCGGGGATTAGCGTGGCTAACCCGCACCTGGAATTGCTCCCCTAGGGTGACGGAACGGTTGAAGCGCATGGCGAGTTCTAGCCCTAGGTCTTCCACCATGATTAGCCCCAGGCCATCATCTTCCCGCAGCCAGCGCAACATCATCACGTCCCACACTTCCTTTTGGTGGCGGCGCAGATATTCCAAGGCCCAGTAGCGCTTGGTTTGGCGCTCCACCAGGGTAGCTTCGTAGGCAGCAACGCTGGCTCCCTGGGCGAGTTCGGTGATCTCGTGGGAGGAGAAGGGCAGCGGATCGCCGCGCAGGTGGGCCTTGAGCTGAAAATGCACCAGCAGATCCAGGTAGCGACGAATCGGTGAGGTCACTTGGCTGTAGCTCTCCAGCCCCAGGGTGGCGTGGCGGCTGGGGGTAGTGCCCACTTCGCTACGGGTCATGCAGCGGCGAATGGCGGAATCGCGCACCCAGCCCGTGGGTAGTTGGATCAGTTCTTCCTCGGAGGGCAGTTCCGGCTGGGGCTGGCTGCGGAAGGGAATCGCCAGGTCGTGGGTTTGGCCATAGCGGGCGGCCACTTCCCCAGCGAGGATCATCATTTCCGCCACCATCTGACGGGCGGGGGAATCCTCCAGCACCTCGATCACAATGTCGTCCTCGGATTCCTGCACCTTGATGACAGACTCCGGCATGTTGATGGTGATGGCCCCCTGGGTGACGCGCCATCGCCCCCGCACCTGAGACCATCGCGCCAGGTCGTGCAGTTCCGGCTCGGCGGTAATGCCCAGTTCCAGCAGTTCGTCCACATCCTCGTAGGTGAGGCGGTAGGTGGGTTTGATCTGGCTGGTGGCGATGGTGTAGTCTTGCACATCCCCAGCCTCGCCGAGGACAATGCCAAAGCTGAGGGCGCAGCAGATTTTGCCTTGCACCAAGCTCATCGGCCCGGTGGCGAGTTCCGCCGGGAACATGGGAATGATGCCCGTGGGTAGGTAGACCGTGGTGCAGCGGCGGCGGGCTTCCAAATCTAACTCATCCCCAGGGACGACCCAGCGGGTAGGGTCGGCAATGTGAATCCAGAGGCGGTGGG
>JALQST010000108.1:0-6879 GCA_023264315.1 Nodosilinea sp. BSH.14 | reverse complement strand
GTGCCATCGTCTAGGGTTTCGAGGCTAAGGCCGTCGTCAATTTCCTGGGTGCTGGCATCGTCAACGGTGTAGACCTTGAGGTGAGTCAGGTCTAGGCGCTGGGGATCATCGAGGTCGGGCGGCGGAGCCTGGAGCCGCTGCTGCACCATGGTTAGGACATCCTCGGAGAATTGGCTGGGAATCTGGCTGCGTCGGAGGGCCAAATTTTCGTGGAGCTGCCACAATCCCCATGCCACTAGGGTATCAAATGCCCCCGCCGCTGTTGGGGCACCGCCCATCGCATTCAGCAAGTCTACGGCCTGGTTGCGCTGGCTCGATTCCTCCCCCAGCAGGGCAAAACGTTCTAGAACTTCGATGCGGGGCCGATCCGTCTTGTCCCAGGTGACGGTTTCCCCAGCTAACCCCTGCCGCGCCTTAGCCATGAAGGATTCCCACTCCTGCTGGCGCTGGGTTTCCCGCTCCATCTGGTGCTTAATTTCGTTGACCTGGGCCGCAGGGCGGGGTTCGTAGCGATCGCCCTTTTGCTTGAAATAAATCTTGTCTTCGCTCAGCAGCCGATGGGCCGCATAGCACAGGGGCGGGCTTTGGTCGGAAAACAGCAGTGCCGCCAGGGAAGCCGGATCGGCAGACTCCTCCGATTCCGTCAAAAATTCCCAGGCCACTTCCAAGCTAGAGGGATCGATATAGCCCTCGGCCTCGTTTAAAAATGCTGAAATGTCGGCGGGAGTATACCTCTCGCCGACCACTTCGTAGGCTATCTCTCTAGGGTGCAGGGTGTGGGATTGGCCCCGATCATCGATGACCACCCAGTTTTTCTTGCCCTCAGGCCGATCCACGACCCCCAGGCGGGGCTGACCCTGGTGTTTGAATTCGACTAATGTTCCCTTGTCCACCAAAGCCCTACCCTACACTCACCATCTTCTACCCTAGCCTAGCCTTCCCCGTTCACATAGGGGAGGAGGGCCAGAATGCGGGCGCGTTTGATGGCGACGGTGAGATCCCGCTGCTGCTGAGCGGTCAAGCCAGTAATCCGACGGGGCAGAATTTTGCCGCGCTCGGTGACGAACTTGCGGAGCAAGTCTACATCTTTGTAATCAATCTTTTCTTCGGGCTTGATTGGAGATACTCGACGACGAAAATAGGCCATGGGAGTCGCTTACTTAATTTCTTTGTGGACGGTGTGCTTGTTGCAGTGGGTGCAGAACTTCTTCAGTTCGATGCGGCCCGTCGTGTTGCGACGGTTCTTTTGGGTGGTGTAGCGAGATACACCGTTAGAGCGCTTGTCCGGGTTAGTCCGGCATTCAGTGCACTCAAGGGTAATGACGAGGCGGACGCCTTTAGCCATGACAGTTCACCTAGAGTAGTGCGGATAGAAGTTAAGACACAGTCTTTCATTATCCCACGGCAGGCCGATAAATGCCAAGATTTGATTTCCCCGTTTCCCCAACCAGTAGCGAAAACCTCCCCGCCGGGGCACCCTAGGGGATCCTTAAGCATTCCGGGAGATTGGTCGCTAGTATAGTGAATGTTCTCCCTTGTGCGATTTGCTATGTCTACCGTTGCGCCTCCCCTGTCGTCTTCGACCATGGACGATACCAAGCATGGGCTTCCCGTCACCATCATTACGGGCTTTCTGGGCAGCGGCAAAACCACCCTGCTCAACCACATTCTGACCAACCAGGAGGGGCTGAAAACTGCTGTACTGGTCAACGAGTTTGGGGAAATCGGCATTGACAACGACCTGCTGATCACCGCCGATACGGGCGACGACACCATGGTGGAACTCAGCAACGGCTGCATCTGCTGCACCATCAACAACGACCTGATGGAGGCGGTGTATAAGGTGCTAGAACGTCAGGACAAGATTGATTATCTGGTGGTAGAAACCACGGGCTTGGCGGATCCGCTACCCATTGCCCTAACGTTTTTGGGCACGGAATTACGGGACTTAACCCGACTCGATTCCATCGTCACGGTGGTGGATGCCGAGAACTACAGCCTGGATCTCTTCAACAGTCAGGCGGCTCACAACCAAATTGCCTACGGCGACATCATTCTGCTGAACAAAGCCGACTTGGTGGACGAGGCGGATTTGGATCTGCTGGAGGTGAAAATTCGCGACGTGAAAGAAGGGGCGCGGATTCTCCGTACCGTGAAGTCTGAGGTGCCGCTGCCGCTGATCCTCAGCGTGGGCCTGTTTGAGACGGATCAGTACTTTGCTTCCAGCGGTGGCCACGACCACGATGCCCACGGCCATGATCACAGTCACGACCACCACGGGCACGATCACCACGACCACAGCCATTGCGATCACGATCATGGCCACTGTGAGCATGATCATCACGAGCACGACCACGACCACGGCCACTACGCTTCCGACCACCTGGCCATCGACGGGTTCACCTCCCTGTCGTTTGCTAGCGACCGCCCCTTTGCCATTCGCAAGTTCCAGTATTTTCTGGATAACCAACTGCCGGAATCGGTCTTTCGAGCCAAGGGCATCCTCTGGTTTGAGGAAAGCCCCAAGCGCCATATTTTCCACCTCAGCGGCAAGCGCTTTTCCCTGGATGATGATGAGTGGAAAAGTGCCCCCAAAAACCAACTGGTGTTAATTGGCCAAAACCTGGATCACGACACCCTGCGAGAGCAGTTGAATCACTGCCTCTGTCTGCCCACTACTAGCCGGGGCAAGGGCTTTGGGCATTAGGGATCGCTAAGTGACCATGGCATCTCCCACCCTCTACGTGTCCATCACCAACCACGGCTTTGGCCATGCCACGCGGGCGGCCTCGGTAGCGGCAACGGTAAAAGCCTTGGCCCCCGAAGTTGATCTAATTGTGGCGACCACGGCCCCCCAATGGTTGCTGGATGAATACCTGCCCGTGGCCTACGAGTATCGCCCCGTGACGCTGGATATTGGGGTGATCCAGGCGGATAGTTTCACCATGGACTTGCCCGCCACCCTGGCTAAGCTGGATCACCTTCGTGCCCACCAGGCCGATCTCGTCGCTGATGAAGCGGCCTACCTGAAACAGCGGGGGGTGAACTTGGTGCTGGCGGATATTCCGCCCCTGGCAGTGCCCCTGGCCCAGGTGGCGGGGGTGCCCTGCTGGATGATGAGCAACTTCGGCTGGGACTTTATCTACCGCGCCTTTGGGGCCGACTTTGCCGAGGCCGTCGCCTGGATTGAGGACTGGTTTCGCCAGTGTGATCGTCTATTTCGTCTGCCCTTCCACGAGGAGATGGCGGCGTTTCCCAAGGTTGAAGATATGGGTCTCACCGGAGGAAATCCGCGCTACTCGGTGGCAGAACTGCGGGAACAGTTGGGCCTTTCCACCCCCCCAGAGCGGACGGTACTGCTGACCTTTGGCGGACTGGGAGTAGAATCCATCCCCTATGACCAACTCAGCCGTTTCCCCGACTGGCAGTTCCTCACCTTTGACCCCAGACTGCCCCCGTTGCCCAACCTAAAGCCGCTGCCCCGTAAGGGATTTCGTCCGGTGGATGTAATGCCGATTTGCGGTCAGATAGTGTGCAAACCGGGCTACAGTACCTTCTCGGAAGCCTGTCGGACAGGGGTTCCCGTCATCACCCTCACCCGCAATGACTTTGCCGAGGGGCCAATCTTGGTCAACGGCATCCAAGATCATTGCTGGCACCGGGTGTTACAGCCCGACGAGTTTTTCCAGCAAGATTGGACGTTCCTCACCGAGCCCCTGACCCCACCTCGCATGAATCTTTCCCTACCCGCCGACGGCAATACCCAAATTGCGGAGGCCGTGGTGGCCTATCTGGGGCTGAGGGTGTAGCTTGCTTCCCGCAGGGCGGGCAAAACTCAGCCTGAGAAATACTTTTTCAATCCACGCAGGCTAGCGGTTGGCCCTAAATGTGTTGTTGAAGATATAGCCAATCTGTGAAATTTGCGATAGAACAGATAGAACAATAATTTTTCTAACGTTTTTCGTTACATACAAGGTGTTGTCCTGTTTGATGTCCGCCGAAGTTGGGAAGTCCCGACTACGGTGGTTTGAGAGCATTCTGATGTCGTCACGGGTGCGGCTCCCAACCTGGGAAAGCCCACAGTGATGACAGGGGTCAAGGGGCGTTAGGTAGGACATGATTCTGATCCTTGCGTAATGAAAATAGTCTGTATTGAAGGGTTATTTCCGCGATCAAGGTGATGGGCACACCTGATGATTTTGCCTTATCTACGGTTAGTTGTCCGATTGTTTTGACGCCATCATTAAGGACACTTGCAATGAGTCTCTATGCTGAACTTCACCGTCATCTAGGTGGATCGGTCGTTCCCCGTATTCTCTGGCGCTATTTCCAGCGCAATCGACCCGATCTCTCGGGCAAGTTTGCCGACTATGCCGCCTTCGAGCAGTTCTATACCCAGCCCCGCAACACCCTGGCGGAATACCTCGAACTGCACACCCTCGTGGAAAGTGTGCAAACCCAGGAAGCTCTGCCCTACTTCATCTATCGCCTGATTCGCGGAGCCTACATCTTTGAAAATTTGGCCTACCTAGAACTGCGCTACACCCCCTACCTCCGCACCCCCGAACACCTGCCCCAAAACCAGCGCATTGAGGCCATGGCCAACATTGTGGAAGTGGTGGGCCGCGCCAGCCAGCAGGTGGAATATCCCATCGTCACCCGGCAAATTTTGTGTATGCACTCCAGCCTGCCCCACGAGGTTAACCGGGCGATTGTGGAACTGGCGGCGCAATATCCCGAATACGTCTGCGCGGTGGATGTGGCCGGCGGCGATGTCCAGTACGTTGAACGCATGGAGGAGTTCATCCAGCTTTACCAACGCGCCCAGCAGTTGGGTCTGAACACCACCGGGCATCTCTACGAAACCCCCGCCGGATGCCACCCTCAACTGCTACCCTACCTGATGCGGATTGGCCACGGCATCCAAATTCCCCTGCGCTATCCCGAACTACTGCCGGAACTGGCGGCGCGGGGGCAATGTCTGGAGGTGTGCCCCACCACCTACCTCAAAACGGGCACCCTACAAGAGATTCACCAGCTTCGCACCGTGTTCGACCGCTGCTTTGAGGCCGGGGTAGACATCGCCATCTGCACCGATAACGCCGGACTGCACAACGTTCGCCTGCCCTTCGAGTACGAAAACCTACTCACCCACGATGTGATCGGTTTCGACATTCTCCAAGCCTGCCAAGAAGCTTCCTTCCGCCATGCTTTTGCATGGCCCCATAACCATCCCCCCAGCGCCCTGCTGACGGATATGCTGCTGGAGGCCAAAAGCCTAACGTTAGAGGTCTTCGATCCAGACCATGTGAGTTCCTCCGATCTAGAAGCTCTGACACTGTCCTAATCCCATCCTGTATTCCAGTCAGCCTCACCCCTTTAGCCGTCCGGCTCCCACGCACATGCGCCTCCCTGCCGACATTGGAGAGACCGGTTATGATGAAGGACAAAGTTGATATTTCTTAATATTGGCTTGCTTCAAGGCTGTCAAGGATCCGGCTTGTCTATGGCTACATCGTCATCGTCCTCTGGGGGCATCAAAGGTTTCCTAGAGAATCGAATTCTCCAGGGGCAACCCCTTACCTCCGAGCTCGTGGCCATTTTGATGGTCTACTTCGTGCAGGGCATTTTGGGCTTGGCGCGGCTAGCGGTGAGCTTTTTCCTCAAGGATGACCTGGGGCTCTCCCCGGCGGAGGTGGCGGCGTTGACGGGGATCGCGGCCCTCCCCTGGACGATTAAGCCCCTATTTGGCTTTATTTCCGACGGTTTGCCCATTGGCGGCTACCGACGGCGGCCCTACTTGGTGCTGTCGGGGCTGTTGGGGGCGGCGGCTTGGCTGGCCTTGGCCACGGTGGTACAGTCCGGCTGGGCGGCGATTTTGGCCATTACCCTCAGTTCCCTCTCCGTGGCCGTCAGCGACGTGATTGTGGATTCCCTGGTGGTGGAGCGGGCGCGGGGCGAATCCCAGGGCGAGGCGGGTACGCTGCAATCCTTGGCCTGGGGCGCGTCGGCGGTGGGTGGGTTGATGACGGCCTACCTCGGCGGCGTCTTGCTAGAGCAGGTCAGCACCCGCATGGTGTTTGCCATCACGGCGACGTTTCCGCTGCTGGTGTCCCTGGTGGCCTGGATCATCCAGGAAGATCCCGTCGAAAAAGCACCCACTTGGTCGGTGATTCAGGGCCAGATGGGACAACTCTGGCAGGCCATTCGCCAGCGGGCCATTTGGATGCCAGCGCTGTTTCTGTTCCTGTGGCAGGCGACCCCCACCGCCGATGCCGCCTTCTTCTTTTTCACCACCAATGATCTCGGCTTTCAGCCAGAATTTCTGGGGCGGGTGCGGCTCGTCACCAGCGTGGCGGCGTTGCTGGGCATTTGGGTATTTCAGCGGTTCCTGAAGACGGTGCCCTTCCGTACCATTTTTGCTTGGTCAACGGTGCTGTCTAGCGTGCTGGGGATGTCGATGCTGCTGCTCGTCACCCACGCCAATCGCAGCCTTGGCATTGACGACCAGTGGTTTAGCCTAGGCGACAGCCTGGTGCTGACGGTGATGGGGGAAATTGCCTTCATGCCCGTGCTGGTGCTGTCGGCGCGGCTCTGTCCGCCCGGTGTGGAGGCCACCCTATTTGCCCTGCTGATGTCGATTGTGAACCTGGCGGGGCTGGTCTCCCACGAGTTGGGGGCCATCCTCACCCACTGGCTGGGGGTGACGGAAACCAACTTCGACCACCTCTGGCAACTGGTGTTGATTACCAACCTCACCACCCTGCTGCCCCTGCCCCTGCTGCCCCCCCCCCTGCTGCTGCTGCTGCCCGGGGGGCCTGTACAGGGTTGCGCCGGCCGGGAGCGCCCACGCCGTCGCCATCGTCACCGTGTTGTAGT
>JALQST010000107.1 GCA_023264315.1 Nodosilinea sp. BSH.14 | reverse complement strand
CAATCGGCCTGAGCAGATGTCTGCTGAGCAACTGACCACCCTGCAAAATCAAGTGAATTCAGCGCGGGCAGCGGCAGTGGCTCCCTTTGTGCAGCGGGGTCTTAGTCAGGTTGCAGCGGTTGGTGCCACCCAAGTGAGTGGGGATCCGTATGAACCTGTGGTGTATGCCACGCTCACACCTGCCCAAATTCGGCAACTCGCCCAGTCGCCTGATGTGTTAGAGATTTCTGAAGACAGCGTCAAAACGCCAGAGGGAAATATTGCACGGCAAGTGGTTCGGGCCCATGTGGTTCATTCCATGTCGCTTCAATTTGCTGGCCAATGGCAATCACTTGATCCATGCTCGCCCTAGCCTCAGAACCTTGGCATCGGGGGGATCCGTCGCTGGGTTTCGGGCGATAGAATAAGCCAGGATCCATAGCCGCCCTGGATCACCATTCCTAGCTGATCGCCCCTAACGTCCGCCATGTCCGGTTTTCCCGCAGATTCCCCCATCGAGTCATCCTCTGTGGATGCACCCTCCGCTCAGTTGTCCCCCACGGATTTATCCCCGGCGCAGCTTGACCTACCGGAGCGGTTGGCCAAACATACGGTGCGCTACGCCGACCATCGCTCGGTGAACTGGGACGATCTAACGCCGATGATGCGGCACTACGTGGAGATGAAGGAGCAGTATCCCCATGCCCTGGTGCTGTACCGGGTGGGGGATTTTTTTGAGACCTTTTTTCAGGATGCCATTGCCATTGCCCGCGAGCTGGAACTGGTGCTGACCAGTAAGGATGCTGGCAAGGCGATTGGCAAGGTGCCCCTGGCGGGGATTCCCCATCACGCGCTGGATCGCTACTGCACGCGGCTGGTGGAAAAGGGCTATGCCATTGCCATCTGCGACCAGGTGGAAGACCCCGCCCAGGCTCAGGGCTTGGTGAAGCGGGAAGTAACCCGCGTCATCACCCCCGGCACGGTGATTGAAGAGGGGATGCTGAGCGCCAGCCAGAATAACTTTTTGGCCTCGGTGGTGGTGGCGGGGCACCATTGGGGGCTGGCCTTTGCCGATGTCTCAACCGGGGAATTTTTGACGACTCAGGGGGAAGATACGGAGGCCCTGGCCCAGGAACTGCTGCGGCTGCAACCCGCTGAGGTGCTGTTTCCGGTGGATGCGCCTAACCTGGGGGCGATGCTGCGACCGGGGGACAGGTCGGATCAGTTGCCGGACTATCTGCCCCGCCAGTTTTGCTATACCCTGCGGCCCCAAGGCCCCTTTAGTCAAAGTGAGGCCCGACAGCGCTTGCTGCAACGGTTTCGGCTGCGGTCATTAGAGGGCCTGGGCTGCGATCATTTGCCCCTGGCGGTGCGGGCGGCGGGCGGCCTGCTGGATTACCTGGAGGACACCCAAAAGACGGTGCAGGCTCCGTTGCAGCCCCTCAGCACCTACACCCTGTCGGCCTACCTGGTGATCGACCACCAAACCCGCCGCAATTTGGAAATCACCCAAACCCAGCGGGACGGCACCTACAACGGATCCCTGCTGTGGGCGCTAGATCGCACCGTGACGGCGATGGGCGGGCGCACCCTGCGGCGATGGCTGCTGCAACCGCTGCTGGAGGTGAAGGGCATCCAGGCGCGACAGGACACGATTGCGGAACTGTTGCAGGACGGCAATTTGCGGCAAATGCTCCAGCATCGTCTGCGGCACATTTATGACCTAGAACGGCTGGCGGGTCGGGCCGGATCAGGGACGGCCAATGCGCGGGACTTGGTGGCCCTGGCGGAATCCTTTCTACGACTGCCGGACTTGGCGGCGCTGGCGGAACGGGCCAAATCTCCTTACCTAAAAGCCCTACAGTCCGTGCCCCCAGAACTAGAGCAACTGGGCCAAACCCTGCGGGCGCATTTGGTGGAAAATCCGCCCCTGTATCTGACCGAGGGCCACCTGATCCGTGATGGGGTGAACGCCCAACTGGACAACCTCCGGCAGCAGGCGGTGGATGACCAAAAATGGATCGCCGAACTGGAACCCACTGAACGTAAGCGCACCGGGATTTCCACTCTCAAAGTCGGCTTCAACAAAGCCTTTGGCTACTACATCAGCATTTCCCGCGCCCGTGTCGACCAAGCCCCCGACGACTACATCCGCAAGCAAACCCTCACCAACGAAGAGCGCTACATCACCCCCGAACTGAAGGAACGGGAAGCGCGAGTCTTCAACATTGAGGCGGAGATCAACGCCCTGGAGTACGAAATTTTCAACCAACTGCGGGAAACGGTGGGTGCCCAGGCGGGCCTGATCCGCAAGGTGGCCGCTGCCGTCGCCGCTGCTGATGTGTTGTGCGGTCTCGCCGAAGTCGCGGTATTCCAGGGCTATTGCCGCCCTGAGATCGAAGATTCCCGCGCCATTGCTGTCACCGAGGGCCGCCATCCCGTCGTTGAGCAACTGCTACCCGCCGGATTCTTTGTGCCCAACTCCATTTATCTGGGAACCATCCCCGCAGATCGCGAGTCCCCCGCCGATCAGGATTTGATTATTCTCACCGGGCCAAACGCTAGCGGAAAAAGCTGCTATCTGCGCCAGGTGGGGCTGATTCAACTGATGGCCCAGGTGGGCAGTTTTGTTCCCGCCAAATCTGCCCAGTTGGGGGTGTGTGATCGCATCTTTACCCGTGTGGGCGCTGTGGACGACCTGGCCAGCGGCCAATCCACCTTTATGGTGGAAATGAACGAAACGGCAAACATCCTCAACCACGCCACGCCGCGATCCCTGGTGCTATTGGACGAAATTGGGCGCGGTACCGCCACCTTCGACGGCCTCTCCATCGCCTGGGCCGTGGCGGAATACCTGGCCCTCGACCTGCAAGCCCGCACCATTTTCGCCACCCACTACCACGAACTCAACGAACTCTCGGCCCTAGTATCCAACGTGGCGAATTATCAGGTCACAGTCAAAGAAATGCCCGACCAGATTATCTTTCTGCACCAGGTACAACCCGGTGGGGCCGACAAATCCTACGGCATTGAGGCGGGGCGTTTGGCCGGCCTGCCTCCTTCGGTAATTCAGCGGGCTAGGGACGTGATGCAGGAAATTGAGCGCCACAGCACCATCGCCGTGGGATTGCGGGGGGAAGCGCCCAGAACGCCAAAACCCCGCCGCCGCGTCCGCGATCACAGCCAGCCCTACGACCCCTCCGAGCAATTGGATTTGTTTGGCAAAGCCTGAGTTGTGCCGGACGGGATAGATCGGGTCATGTAGAAATATGTCATCCGCAGGACAACGTTAGCTTCGTGACCTCCCTTGGGCAACCTAGCCCTAGGGCCAACCGGATTAACCCTGGATGGTAACGTCGCTCGTTTGCCGCTGGCCTGTCGTTCTATCCCCACGAGGAACCTGTCTATGGCCATACTGCCCGTTAAATCCCTCGCTGCCCTGGCCCTCGGAACCCTTGCCGTCGCTGGGGGCGCAACCTTAGTTCAGGCCCAGTCCCGTACCGATTGGCTATCCACGGGGCAGTCCGCCAGCTACAACGGCTATCTGTACGCTGGAGAAGCCGTCTATGCCACCTGCGATGGTGACTGTACCGACATCGACATTCTGCTCTTCGATGCCAACAATGGCAGCTTGGTGGCCTCGGACACCCTGGCCGATGCCCAGCCCGTGGTCAGCGCTCCCTACGAAGGCAGCTTTGTGATTGAGGTGGTGATGGCCAGTTGCAGCGTAGAGCCCTGCGCCGTTTGGACAGACTCGGATCACGGGTTCTAGTCTCGCGGCCTCCGGCAAGTTTGACAAATTTGACCCTTGGCTACGCCTAAGCCACCGCTTGCTGTCGGTGGCTTTTTGATGGAAAGGGCTGGGATGGATGGGACGGCTGGAAAAGGACGACATCGGTTTGGGGCCTTGGCTTGGCATCGGCAAACCAGGGCGGATTTCCCTACGGGGTTGCCCCTGCAAAACGCCCTAAGGCTCCACTATGCTGATTTTTAGGACGGTCGGGTGTCATCCACCGCCCTCTTGCCCTGTTGTGACGAATCACCATGCCTGTTAACCCAGATCCCCAGCCCAACCGATCCCGCAAAATTGCCAATATCGCGCTGTGGGTAGCCACGGGGCTGCTGCTGTTGAATGTGGTGGCTCCCTTCCTGTTTGGCCCCACCATTGCCAAGGAACCCTACAGTATGTTTATCCATCGGGTGCAAGACCAGGAGGTGTTTCGGGCCTCGGTGGGGCAAAACGAAATTCGCTATCAGGTGAAAGATGCCGAGGGCCAGCCCGGTGAAGTCTATGCCACCACGCCCATTTTTGACCTGCAACTGCCCCAGCTTTTAGAAGATAACGGCGTGGAATTTGCCGCTGTGCCGCCGCCGAAGGGTCAGTGGTTTGGCAGTTTGCTGAGCTGGGTAATTCCGCCAATTATTTTCATCGCGGTATGGCGGTTCTTTTTGGCGCGGGGTAATGGCCCCCAGGGGGCGCTGTCCATCGGCAAAAGCAAGGCCAAGGTGTATGTGGAAGGGGAAAACGGCAAAATCACCTTCGACGATGTGGCCGGGGTAGAGGAAGCCAAGGCCGAACTGGTGGAAATTGTGGACTTTTTGAAAACCCCCAAGCGCTTCACCGATTTGGGCGCAAAAATTCCGAAGGGGGTGCTGCTGGTTGGCCCACCGGGGACGGGCAAAACCCTGATGGCCAAAGCCGTGGCTGGGGAGGCGGGAGTGCCCTTTTTCAGCATTTCCGGCTCGGAGTTTGTGGAGTTGTTTGTGGGGGTGGGGTCTTCCCGCGTGCGCGACCTGTTTGAGCAGGCCAAAAAACAAGCCCCCTGCATTATCTTCATCGATGAACTGGACGCCATCGGCAAATCCCGCGCCTCCAGCGGGTTCTATGGCGGCAACGACGAGCGCGAACAGACACTAAATCAATTGCTGACGGAAATGGACGGCTTTGATGCCGGAGATACCACGGTGATCGTCCTCGCCGCCACCAACCGCCCGGAAACCCTTGACCCCGCCCTGCTGCGTCCAGGCCGTTTCGACCGTCAGGTGTTGGTAGATCGTCCCGATTTGAAAGGGCGTGAGGCGATTCTGAATATTCACGCCAAGGAAGTGAAGCTGGCGGATACCGTAGACCTGAAGCAAATCGCCACCCGCACTCCCGGCTTTGCCGGGGCTGATCTCGCTAACCTGGTCAACGAAGCCGCCCTCCTCGCCGCTCGCCGCAACAGTCGCCAAGTGGAACAGCAAGACTTCGCAGAAGCCATCGAGCGGGTGGTGGCTGGACTGGAGAAAAAAAGCCGCGTCCTCAACGAGAAGGAAAAGGAAATCGTGGCCTACCACGAAGTGGGCCATGCCCTGGTGGGGGCGGTGGTGCCCGGAACCGATCAGGTGGAAAAAATCTCCATCGTGCCTCGCGGCATGGCGGCGCTGGGCTACACCCTGCAACTGCCCACCGAGGATCGATTCCTACGCGATGAGGCCGAACTGAAGGGCCAGATTGCCACCCTGCTGGGGGGTCGCTCTGCCGAAGAAATCATCTTTGGCCACATCACCACCGGAGCCTCTAACGACCTGCAACGAGCCACGGATTTGGCCGAACAAATGGTCACATCCTACGGCATGAGCCAGGTGCTTGGACCCCTGGCCTACGACCGCGCCCAGCGCAACACGTTTCTGGATAACGGCATGGGCAGCACCCGTCGCCCCATCAGCGAAGAAACCGCCAAGGCCATCGACGACGAGGTGAAGTCCCTGGTAGAGGCGGGCCATCAGTATGCCCTCAGCGTACTGCGCCACAACCGCGACCTGCTGGAAACCCTCTCCAAGCAACTGCTGGAGTCGGAGGTAATTGAAGGAGAAGCCCTGCGGGAACAGCTCAAGCAGGTGCAAATCCCCGCCGCCGAAGCCCAATGTTTCAACGGCGTTCCCCTCACCACCGCCTAGACCAACGCGGATTGATCTGATCCTCCTTTCTCGCCGGATTTGCCATGGAGCCTCTCCCCTCTGCCCTGCCTGAGTATGAACAACGCCTGTTAACCGCCCTCGCCTATTTCCTGGGGCGAGACGCGGAGGCCCAGGCTAGGGCGTGCCTGTGTATGTACCTGCGACAGGCGGAACCCCGGATCATGGCCCAAGTGAACTACTACGCCCATCGGTTCTCGGAAGCCACCGGCCAACCCACCAGCGGCTATGAACTCCTCGACCTGCTGAGCCAGTCGCCCGAGATTGTGAGCCAAGCCCTGCCCAGCCTCGGCCATGTCCACGATGCCGCCCCCGACGTGTTCACCCAGCCCTAGGACTGAGATGGAGTCTGGGGAAGACGCCAGAGGGGGGAGGAAGATGAGAATCCGGGGCTGAGTCGGTATAGTTGAATCGGTTTGTGAATTCAACGGAGATGCCCCATGCCGGAACAGCCCGCCACCCGCCAAGAAACCGACAGCATAGGGGCCATTGCGGTACCCAGCGATCGCTACTGGGGAGCCCAAACCCAGCGATCTATCCGCTACTTTTCCATTGGCCAAGACAAGATGCCCCTGGCGGTGGTCTATGCCATTGCCACCATCAAAAAAGCCTCGGCCCTGGCCAATGCCGACCTCGACAAACTGCCCCGGGAAAAGGCGGAGATGATTGCCCATGCCGCCGATGACATCGTGGCGGGGACGCTGGACGACCATTTTCCGCTCCATGTGTGGATGACGGGCAGCGGCACCCAGTGCAACATGAACGTCAACGAAGTGATTGCCAACCGCGCCATCGAGCGGGCCGGGGGTGCATTGGGCAGCAAAACGCCCATTCACCCCAACGACCATGTGAATATGTCCCAGTCGTCCAATGATGTGTTTCCAGCGGCCATGTACATCGCCGCCGCCCAGGCTCTGCACCAGTTGATTCCCAGCATCAACCGCCTGCGCCACGCCCTCCACGAAAAGGCCAACGCCTGGGCCGACATTGTGAAAATTGGCCGCACCCACATGCAGGACGCCGTTCCCCTCACCCTAGGGCAGGAATTTTCTGGCTATGTGGGCATGTTAGACGACAACCTCAATCGCCTAGAGGCCCTAATGCCAGAACTCTACCCCATCGCCCTAGGGGGGACTGCTGTGGGCACCGGGCTGAATGCGGGGCCGGGGTTTGCCGAAGCCGCCGCCCAGTACATCGCCAAATTTACGGGGATGCCCTTCGTCACCGCCCCCAACAAATTCACGGTGATGGGAGCCCACGACGCCCTGGTGATGACCAGCGGCGTCCTGAAAACCCTGGCGGTTTCCCTCTACAAAATTGCCAACGACATCCGACTGCTGAGCTGTGGCCCTCGGGCGGGCTTTGGCGAACTGCACCTGCCCGAAAACGAACCCGGTTCCTCCATCATGCCGGGGAAGGTGAACCCCACCCAGTGCGAAGCCCTGGCCATGGTGGCGGTGCAGGTGATGGGCTACGATGCCGCCGTCGCCTTTGCCGGAGCCAGCGGCTACTTAGAAATGAACGTCTACAAGCCGCTGATGATTTTCAATATTCTGCAATCGGCGCGGCTGATAACCGACAGCAGCCACAACTTCACCGAATTTTTGGTGAAAGGGATGACCCCCAACTGCAAAAAGATCAATCAATACGTAGACAATTCCCTAATGCTGGTGACGGCCCTCAGCCCGGTGATTGGCTACGATAAAGCCTCCCAAATCGCCCACCATGCCTTCGAGCACGACCTCACCCTCAAAGACGCCGCCCTGGCCCTAGGCTACATCAGCGCCGAGGACTTTGATCGCGCCATCGATCCCCGCCGCATGACCCAGCCCTAGCCTTCAACCCCAGGCAATTCTTAAACCTTTTGAAGGATGTGCCCCGGTGAACATCCACCCAGCGGGCTTTGGTTTTAAATGGTCAATGGCAAAGGGTGAATCCCTTGCCATTCAACCTCACAATGGGGAGGTCGTTATGGTCATGGTCAGAGAAGCGCCAAGGGCGTCCGGGCCGCGGGGACAGGGCAAGGTCGCCCGTCGTCTAAGGGGCGAATCCCAGCCCCTTGGCCATCAGGACGCCATGGATCGAGATCTTGCTGCATCGCCTCGTAGCGTAAACGAGAACTCATCCCTTAACTTTCAATGAAATCATGGCTTTCTGGGAAATTGTTAGGGTTTTGGTGGGTTTTGGGTCTTGGGTGGCCCTATCCTCCGATCCCATTGACTCCCCTGGCGAATACTGCGATAGTTGTGCGTAATTCTTGGGTCTGAGCCGAGAATCCGGATACCAGGGGGGGACTGAACCCTCTCAGAGGTGCTGTATGGCGTTCACCGTCGTCGGCCCTGGCCCGGTGACACCGGCTTAGTCTGCCATTTCCTTCGCAGTTAGAGTACTCTGATCCCCTCGATACGATGCCGTATTCCTCCAGAACCCTCGTTGCGGCGCTGCTGCTCCTCGGCACGGCGCAAGCTGGCTTCAAGGCTTTGGCGTTGCCCTTGCCCACCCTGGCTGCCTCAGCCGTCTCCCCATCAACGACGTTCCCGGTGCCCGACCCCGATCCAGCGGCAATCCCAGCCCAGCACCCCGGGGATCTCCTCCTAGCTCAATCCTCTTCCCCGTCCAGTGCCCCGACAGCTCAGCCCTCAGGGCTATCAGCTTGGTGGTGGTTGCTGCCCATTGCGGCGGGTGGGGCTGGTGCAATGGGCTGGGTCGCAAGCCGTCGCAAAACCGCATCATCTGAGGATTCGGCCCCCGAGGAATTAGCCGCTGCCTACCCCGATCTCGCCACCTCCGAGCCTGCTGCCCCCTTGCCGCTGGCGGACATCCCCCCAGCGGCCCTGGAGACGCCCGATCCCTGGCTTGATTCCCCTGTAGCCGAGGAGATCCCCGAACCCGTTGCAGCGGAAATTCCTGAACCCGTTGCGGCAGAGATTCCTGAACCCATCGTCGAAGACATCCCTGAACCCGCCGTCGAGGAGATCCCTGAACCCGTTGTGGCGGCGGAAAGCCCTACCCCCCCCGACCTTGGGCCTCCGGTGTCTCTGACGGCCCCTTTAGCGACAGAAACGCCCCTAACTCAACCCAGCGCGACTCCCAAAGCAGCGGTAGCCACGGAACTGGCGGGCTTGTCTGCCGGGGCGGCGGGTCTAGCGGCTGGGGCGGCGGCGGCGATGGCCAGCACCGAAGACCAGACCGAGATTGAAGCCAGCAAGTTTAATGTGGTCGGGCAGCCCACCGA
>JALQST010000106.1 GCA_023264315.1 Nodosilinea sp. BSH.14 | reverse complement strand
GAGGCCACTCGCGCCGCCCTCCAGGCCGGGGTACCCCGCATGACCGTCGAACTGGTCTACTCCGAACTGAAGGGAATGCCCGTGGCGGAGCAGTTCTACCCGGTGCTGCAAGAGATGGGCCTAGCGTTCAAAATGTATTTCCCCGATGCCGGAGCAGCGGCCCTGGCGCGTCGAGACTGGGGCGACCCGGAGTTTTCGGTGCGCGGCATTGGCGAAATTAAGGGCCAAATGGAGCCGGACGACCAGGTCTACGTTTTCGTGGAGCCGTCTTCGGTAGAAGTCACCCAAGTCGAGGAAATGTGTACCCAGGCCGGGGACAAGTTTGTGATTATGCTAAACCCCAAACTAGAGGACGTGGCCACCATCGGCATTGGCTATGCGGGGCGGCAACTGCGGGAGCGGTTTCTGAGCACATTGGAACCCGCCTATTACCTGCGGCCCATGGCGGGGGCGGTGTTGCTGCGGGCCTACCCTGAGCCTTGGCAGGTGTGGCAGGAAACCAGCGAGGACAACTACACCCTAGTAGCCGAACTGCCCCAAAAGCCCTCCGGCGAAGCCCTGGATCGGATTTTGCTGGGGGAACCTTCCACCGACAGCAGCGCCGCCCCCAGTTCGGATGCCCCCCCACGGCCTCGACGGGGTGGATTTTTGTCGGATCTGCAAAACTTCCTCAAGGCGCTGAGTCAGTAGCCTGCTCCCGGTAGCCTAGGGCACGGTTCGGCTATGCAAAAACAACGAAAAATGCAAAATGTCCGGGTTTGCCGACAAATGCCCCTTGGCGGTTTAAAACGGTAGAGCAAGCCTCCTAAACTGTGGATACCTAATATGGTGTCCTTAGCACGGTGTCCCCCATACGGTGTTGCCTAGCACAGCGCCCCAGCGCTGCTGCTACATTATGGACATTAGGGCTTAGGAAGGTTGATGTCTTTGGGCTGTCAGCCATCACGAACCTTCATCACTGGCGAGTAACTGAATCTATGCGCATTCTGAAAACCCAGACCCTCCGAGGGCCGAGCTACTGGAGTATCCGCCACCCCCACCTGATTTTGATGCGGTTGGACTTGGAGGATCTCGCAGACCGTCCCTCCGATCAAATTCCTGGGTTTTACGAAGCGCTGTCGGCCACCCTGCCTAGTTTAATCGAGCATTTTTGTTCCCCCGGCCATCGCGGCGGCTTCCTCAGCCGGGTGCGCCAGGGCACCTACATGGGCCACATCGTCGAGCACGTTGCCCTAGAACTGCAAACCCTGGCCGGAATGCCCACGGGCTTTGGCCGCACCCGTGGCACCGTAGAGCCTGGGGTGTATCAGGTGGTGTTTGAGTACCAACACGAGCAGGCCGGACGCTACGCCGCCAGGGCCGCTGTGCGCCTGTGCAACAGCCTAGTGGAAACGGGTCACTATCCCAAGGAAGAGCTAGAGCAAGACATTGCTGACCTAACGGAATTTCGCCTGGATGCCGCCCTTGGCCCCAGTACCGAAGCCATCGTCCGCGCCGCCGAAGGGAAAGACATTCCCTGGACGCAGTTGCCCACCCGCGCCATGATCCAACTGGGCTATGGCCGCTACCAGCAGCGGATTCAGGCCACCCTCAGCAGCAAAACCAGCATTCTAGCGGTGGAACTGGCCTCGGATAAGGAAGGCACGAAGCAAATCCTGCGGGATGCCGGTATCCCCGTCCCCCGTGGCACCGTGATCTACTACCAGGACGAACTGGAGGAAGCCATCAACGACGTGGGCGGTTTCCCCATTGTGGTGAAGCCCCTCGACGGTAACCACGGACGCGGCATCACCATCGACATCAGCAGCCACGCAGCGGCGGAGGAAGCCTACGAAGCGGCCCGTGAGGTGTCCAGCGGCGTGATTATCGAGCGCTTCTACAAAGGCCGGGATCACCGGGTGCTGATGGTGAATGGGCGCGTGGTGGCGGTGGCGGAACGGGTGCCCGCCCACGTGGTCGGCGATGGCCATTCTACCATCGAGCAACTGATTGAGATCACCAACCTAGACCCCCGCCGGGGCGACGGCCACGATAACCTGCTCACCCGGATCACCGTAGACCGCACCACCTGGCAACTGCTAGACCGCAAGGGCTACACCCTCGAAACCGTGCTGCCCAAGGGCGAGATCTGCTACCTGCGATCCACCGCTAATCTCAGTACCGGGGGCATCGCCATCGACCGCACCGACGAAATCCACCCTGACAACGTGTGGATTGCCCAGCGCATCGCCAAAACCATCGGTCTGGATATTGCCGGGATCGACGTGGTGACGACGGACATTTCCAAGCCCCTGCGCGAGGTGGATGGCGTCATTGTGGAGGTGAACGCCGCTCCGGGGTTGCGGATGCACATCTGCCCCAGCGAAGGCATCGCCCGCAACGTGGCGGAACCGATTTTGGAAATGCTCTTCCCCCCCGGCACCCCCACCCGCGTCCCCATCGTGGCGATTACGGGCACCAACGGCAAAACCACCACCACCCGTCTGATTGCCCACATCTTTAAGCAAACGGGCCAAATCGTAGGCTACACCACCACCGACGGCATCTACATCGGTGAAAACCTGGTGGAAGCCGGAGACACCACGGGTCCCCAAAGCGCCCAGGTGATCCTGCAAGATCCCACCGTCGAAGTCGCCATCCTAGAAACGGCGCGGGGTGGAATGCTGCGTTCGGGTCTGGCCTTCAAAGCCTGCGATGTGGGTGTGGTGCTGAACGTCGCCGCCGACCACCTGGGCATTGGCGACATCGAAACCGTGGAAGACCTGGCCCACCTGAAGAGCATCGTGGCGGAAACCACCCGGCCCAGCGGCTATGCGGTGCTGAATGCCGACGATCCCCTGGTGTCGTCCATGGCCCAGCGGGTGAAGGGGCAAGTGGCCTACTTCTCCATGGATCCCCACAACGAACTGCTGCGGAAACACACCCAGCAGGGGGGGCTCGCCGCCATCTACGAGCATGGCTATCTGTCCATCCTCAAGGGCGACTGGCTGCTGCGGATTGAGCAGGCCGAAAAAGTGCCCCTCACCATGGGCGGATTGGCCCCCTTCCAAATTGCCAACGCCCTCGCCGCCAGCCTCGCCGCCTTTGCCCAGGGGGTCAGCATCGAGCATATTCGCCAAGCCCTGCACAGCTTCCAATCCGGTGCCCAGCAAACCCCAGGCCGGATGAACCTGTTTAACCTAGGTCACTTCCATGCCCTGGTAGATTATGCCCACAACCCCGCGAGCTACGAAGCCCTGGGCGGCTTTGTGAAGAACTGGCCCGGTTGCTGCATTGGCGTGGTCGGTGGCCCTGGGGATCGGCGCGATGAGGACTTTATTGCCCTCGGCAAACTGGCGGGGCAAATCTTCGATGAGGTGATCGTTAAGGAAGATGACGACACCCGTGGTCGCCCCCGTGGCGACGCCGCCAAGTGGATTGTCCACGGCCTAGAGGAAGTGCCCACCGCCGCCAGCTACCGCACGATTCTGAACGAAACCGAGGCCGTCAACACTGCCCTGGATGCCGCCCCCGACGATAGCCTAGTGGTGATCCTGCCCGAAAGCGTCAGCCGTGCCATCGGCCTGATCCAAGCCCGCAATCCCCTACCCCAGGGCAACGTGGCTCCATCGACCATAGAAACCTCAGAACCCGTTTCACCCACCTCTGAACAATACGCCGAGGTGCATAGCTCATGACCCTAACGCTGCACCTATCTCCAGATCTAGAGCAGTACCTTGCACAGGAGGCCCAGCAAAGCGGGCTAACCTTGGAGGCACTGGCGCTACAGCTTCTGAGTGACGTGGTGTTGAAGCAAAGGAAAACTGAGGCCGCGAACTTGCTTCAGTCTTGGCTAGGCAGTGAAGAGAAGGCAGAGCAACAGGAGACCGGGAAGTACTTGATTCAGGCGTTAGACGAGGATCGATTATCGGATCGCACTTTGTTTCCCCCTGAGCTAAAAGGGATCACCTGGTGACACCAGTAATCATGCTTGACACAGGGCCACTCGGCTTAGTCACTAATCCTCAGCTATCCCCTGAAAGTACCGCCTGCGCCCAGTGGCTGCAATCACACATCTTGGCAGGAAGTCGAGTGATTATCCCTGAAATCGCAGACTATGAGCTTCGACGTGAGCTACTGCGAGCCAATAAAATGAAGGGGATCGCTCGCCTAGACAGCCTGGAACAATGTCTAGAATACTTGCCCATCACAACTTTGGCGATGCGCCATGCGGCGCGTTTTTGGGCTCAAGCCCGCCAACAAGGACAACCAACCGCAGGAGACAAAACCATTGACGGTGACACGATTTTAGTCGCTCAGGCCGTCAGTCTAACCCTTCCAAAGCTAGTGATTGCAACGACGAACGTGGGGCACTTGACTAGGTTCGTAGAGGCCGATCTTTGGCAAAACCTCTCTCTGGGGTAGCCACCACTCACTTCTGACCACGAGATGCTCAAGGGCTTGATCATGGCCTAGCACAACCGCAGCCGCTGCAAGAGCCTGAAGGGCTAGGAAGAACTTGGTACACTGGAAAGCAGTCTCCCGCTGACTCAGCCACACTAACCCCCGCCGTTGTCTTCACGCGCTTGATGATGCTAACCGTCTTGCCTCTGCCGTCCCTCGTTGTGCCCCCCACCTTAGCCCTGCTGGGGATGGACAGCATCCTCTCCACCCAGGGCATTATGGTGATGCTGCTGGTGGCCTATGCCGGGGCCATGTGGATGTTCCTGAAAAGCGCTCCCAAGGTCTACACCATCATGGTTTCTGACCTAGAGGTGGCCCGCCGCTTCTACGAGGGAATGCTGAATCTGCCAGCGGCGGAAGTGCCCCTGCACTACTACTACAACTACGAACAAACCCTCGGCACAGGTGGCCTCGATCCGTTCTACATGGGTGGCACCTCCAGCCTAGCAGGGGCGGGGCCAGCGGGCGGGCCGGATGGGCTGTGGTATCAACTTCGCAAAAACACTCAACTGCACATTATTTCTGGGGCCAGCCTAGGACAGCGCAATCGCCAGCGCCACGTGTGTTTTGACCGCAAGTGTTTGGAATATATCCTCATGCGGGTGCAACTTACGGGCATTCAGCACAAAATTCGCACCGAAACTCCGCTGAACTTCTTGGTCAAAGACTACGAAACCCAAATTATTGAGCTGGCCGAAGTGGAAGGTTAACCTCCTGTGCCCTGCCTATCCTAGGGATTGGATTTTCTAGGGATCGTCCCTCCCGCGATCCTAGAAAAACCCGCAGCCAACACGCTAGGCTAGACAGGTCGGTTACATCCTAGGCTATGCAAACATCGGAGACTTCGCCCTCGGTCGCCCCTTCATCGGCGACATCCCCGCCCTGCTCCGACGGCTTCGATGTCCTGCATCCCCCCAGCCCCGACCTGATTAATGCCTGTGTTCACTGCGGCTTTTGCCTCACCACCTGCCCCAGCTATCGGGTGATCGGCAAGGAGATGGATTCGCCCCGGGGCCGCATTTATCTGATGGACGCCATCAACCAGGGAGAAGCGCCCCTATCTCCGGCGTCGGTGCAGCATTTTGATTCCTGCCTGGGCTGTTTGGCCTGCACCACGGCCTGCCCCTCCGGCGTGCAGTACGATCAACTGATTGCTGCCGTGCGTCCCCAGGTGCAGCGCAATCATCCCCGCACCCTGCCCGAAACCCTGATCCGCACGCTGATTTTTAACCTGTTTCCCTACCCCCAACGGCTACGGCTGACGGCGGGGCCGCTGTATCTATACCAAAAGCTGGGTCTATCAAAGCTGGTGCAACAAACGGGGCTGCTGCCGAAGCTGTCGCCCAACCTGGCGGCCATGGAATCCCTGTTGCCCCTGGTGACGGCAGAGAGCTTCCGCGATACCCTACCGGAGGTGATTCCGGCCCAGGGGGAAACCCGCTACCGGGTGGGGATGGTGCTGGGCTGTGTGCAGCGGGTCTTTTTCTCCGATGTGAATGCGGCGACGGCGCGGGTGCTGAGTGCCAACGGTTGCGAGGTAGTGATTCCCCGTGCCCAGGGCTGTTGTGCGGCCCTGCCCGCCCACCAAGGGGAATCCTCCCAAGCTGAAACCCTGGCCCGCCAGATGATCGACGTCTTTGAATCCGCCCAGGTGGATTATGTGGTGATCAACGCCGCTGGCTGTGGCCACACCCTGAAGGAATACGGCCACATTTTGCAGGATGACCCGGCCTACTGCGACCGTGCCCACGCCTTTTCGTCCCAGGTGCGGGATGTGAACGAGTTCTTGGCGGAAATCGGCTTCACCGCCCCCCTCCATCCTCTCACCGAGGGCGAGTTACCCATCGTATTCCAGGATGCCTGCCACCTGATCCACGGCCAAAACATCAGCCTCCAGCCCCGCCAACTGCTGCGCCAAATCCCTGGCGTCACCCTGCGGGAACCCGTGGATGCGGCCCTCTGCTGCGGCAGTGCCGGGGTTTACAATATGCTGCAACCCCAGGTCGCCGAGGAACTGGGCCAGATGAAGGTGACAAACCTAGTCAACACCGGAGCCCAACTGATCGCCTCGCCCAATCCGGGCTGTTTGCTGCAAATTCAGAAGCACCTCGCCCACCAGGGCCACGCCATGCCCTTGGTGCATCCCATCGAGCTATTGGATGCTTCGATTCAGCAAAAGCCTCTCACCGAACTGATTCAGCGCCGTGAGTCATGTTGAGGTGGCACTAATCTGATTGCTGCTGGTTGAGGATTTGCACGGCTTCTTTCCATTTACGGGCTTTGATCGAAAAGGCTTCCTGAACCGCGCCCAATGTCCCATATTCAGCCTTGAGACTGGCCTCTGTCCAGGGGGTACCACCCTTGGCGACGGTTTGGGCATGATCACGCTGGGTAAGACGATCAAGCTGCCGCTGAGCAGTGATTTCCCTCACTTGGCGTTCTAGCCGTACTACCCGCAACTCGTCAAGGTGTTGCAGCTTGGTTTCTGCGGTCACGTAAGCGTCATAGTCTCCCTGGGTAAGAGCCTGCTGCCGATCTGCACACAGCGCATCAAGGATAGACCGGACATCAGAGGATGATACGGCTGTCTCATTTAACAGGGGCATAGAGTTCGCTTCATAGGCATCGGTCAGAGCCTCTAGGGCTGTAGTAAACATCTCCTCCTGGGCTTTGGCCGCTTTGACTGTTGAAACTCCTGCGTTATAGAGAGTTTGCTTTAAGGCATCAAAGTCTTGCTGGCGTTCACGGCGACGTCTCATTCCCCAACTCCTGTATAGTCCTGTTCAATTTGATCTAAAACTTGCCGAAATTGTTCGGGAAGTTGTGCCCGTTGCGCCAAGCTCACGGATTGATAGGCACGGGCGATGTCAGTCATATCTTGGTCGTGCTCGGCCTCCAGCGTGTGAACCTGTTGATAGGCTGCTCCAAGTTGCTCCGTGGCCACTTTAAGTTCTTGCGTCGCTGTTCGATATTGCTCTGTCAAATGCTCCACTTGTCGTAGGGCGCGGTTGCGTTGCATGGTCATGTTGCCCAAGCGCCCACGCATAGAATTGCGAGACTGAATCGCACTCATTAAGCGCTGTAACAGATTCTCGTTTTTGTGACGCTGTTTCTTAAGTTGGGACGTCGTTTGCTCAACGGCCTTTTTTTGCTTGGCCAATTCCTCATCGGCTTGCACCAAGTCGTTCCATAGCTGTTCAACCTGCCGCCGCCGAGCCTCTAATTCCTCCGCTTGCTTAGCCCAGTTATGGTGATGTACCTGAGTGGGCGAGGCTTGACTCTGACTGCGGTTAAGATTTTTCATGGCCAACTTACAAATCCATCCTTGAGGTTACTAACAAACGTAGTAATCGCTACCATCCGGAACTTTCTACGTCTCTAGCTCTAGCTTGCCCAGGAAGAGCCAATAAGTATCAGCGTCTTTCGCGTTAGTATAAAAGAAGACCGGCTTTCTTGAGAAGCCGGTCTTCAGGATCTGATTGCGTTTCAGGGTTAGTTCCCTGGGGCGGCAGTGACGTTTTGGCGGCGACGGGCTTCTTGGATTTCCTGCAGCAGCACATCCAGGGCTGCTGCGAACTGGGGATCTTCCACCGTTCCAATGAGGTCTCGTTCGGAGGCGAGGCGTTCCCGTTGTTCCTCCGTCAGTTCTACCGGAATGTCAGGATCGATGCCGTGTTTGTTGATGTCGCGCCCACTGGGAGTGAGGTATTTGGCTACCGTGACGGCCACGCCAGAGCCATCGGCCAAGCTTCGGACAGACTGCACTAAGCCCTTACCAAAGGTGCGCGTTCCCACAAGGACGGCCCGCTGGTTATCTTGCAGTGCCCCTGAAAGGATTTCGCTAGCACTGGCGGAACCGCCATCCACCAGCACCACCAGGGGCCGCGTGGTGAGGGCGCGATCACTGGCCACTTCTTCGTCCATCACGCCCTGACGGTTGACCGTGGATACAATGGTGCCCTCATTGAGCCACATCTGGGCAATGTCGATGCTAGCATAGAGCAACCCCCCGGGATTAGAACGGACATCGAGGATATACCCGGTCACATTTTGGGCTTCGAGGGCTTTGATGGCGTCGCTCATTTCGCTGGCGGCATTAGCACTAAACTGGGTGAGGCGAATGTAGCCCACGGGGCCCTCTGGCCCTGCCTGCACCGTGTAGCGAACGGGATGGATCTCAATGCGGGCGCGGGTGATGGGGACTTCGAGGGTCTCCTCGCCCCGGCGAATGATGAGCACCACCTGGGAACCCACCGGGCCACGGATGCGGCTCACGGCGTCGTTCAGTTCCATGCCTTCGGTGGAGTCACCGTCGATTTGTAAAATCACGTCCTTCGATCGAATTCCGGCATCAAAGGCGGGGGTATCTTCGATGGGAGCAACCACCACGATTTCCTTGGTTTCCTCATCCTGGGAAATCTGGATGCCCACCCCGGTGAGCTCGCCGGAGGTGTCAATCTGCATATTGCGGAATTCCTGGGGATCCATGAAGCGGGTGTAGGGATCCTCAAGCTGCTCCAGCATTTCTCGAACGGCGGAGTAGGCTTCTTCTTGGCTGCTATACTCGCGCCCTAGATAGTCGGTACGCACCGCTTCCCAGTCCACCTGATTGAAGGTGGCATCGACGTAGTTGCGGTTAATGAGCTGCCAAACTTCGTCGATTAGTTCCTTCGGACTTTCCTGGAAAAAGGCCTTGCTTTGAGACAGATGGATGCCTGCCCCCGTTACGGTCACAGCAGCTACGGCCAG
>JALQST010000105.1 GCA_023264315.1 Nodosilinea sp. BSH.14 | reverse complement strand
CTTACGTAGGGCAGGTGCCCCATGCCAGTCCCAGGGAAGCTGCTTTTATCTCCTTGATGAAAGGTAATAGTTGATCCTTACCTTCTCTTTCCCAAGGAGCACGGTCACCGTGGAAAACAGTCACGACCTCTAAATACCCATCTGAAATCGGTACCATACGATGCCAGACAGAACTAACCCCCGTTGGGCGTTGGTCTCCAGGTTTTTTGCCCCCAATGGCCGGTGTGGTTTTGAAGGTGTCATTATGGAAAAGTCGAATCACCGTCTCGTCTTGAGTGAGATTAGGCCGACAGTAAACTGCTACTCGATTGGGATGCCAGGACTCTCGCCACTCTTTAGGATGAGATCCACTAAAACCAGGAAGGCTAAGGCAAGTTTTGTTCAGATCGTTTAGGAAGGTCTTTAACTCGCTTTGGTTAGCCACCACCACTATATCCGGCGAATACCAGTGGCAACCAATAGGGAATTTTTGATAGCTCTGATAGAAGGTATTATGCCAAACCCGCCGCCAGGATTTACCAAATCCGCCCATCAGGTAGGCAAACCGCAGCAATTGCATTACAAAGTCCATATCGTCGTCAGGTCTTGCCTTGGGGTGATTAGTATCAATGCCCAGATGTAAAATACCTTCGGTGTGGTAAATTACGCTGTTTTTGCGGTCGTTGGGACGATCTGTGGGTTGCCACACTACCTGCACCACACCAGGAGCATCAGTGTGGCCAAAGAGGCGGTTGACCTCCGTTTCCATCGGGTCGGAAGGGGAGATCCCTCGTTTGGTAGGCTTCGGTGGCCCCAGTGCCCCTGCCAGCAACCGTCGGGCATGACTACGCAGGGTGGCTTTAAATAAATTGGGGCGAAACTCTGATTCCTGCGTCAACAACTTAGGACTCAAGGCGTCCCCTGTGAATCGAAATTGACGATGGGAGGCTCCAACGTTGGGTGCCGTGGCTTTTTTACCAGAGAAATAAGCACTGGTGCCATAGCTGACACTGGTTTTGCCCCCCACGCCCAAGGTCAAGGCCCGCTGTAGAATCTGCTTGACCTCTGGCCAATCCACCGCACTGGATGGCGGAGCGCTGAATTCAAAGACTAGCGTAGGCCGATAGAGGCTAATCAGAGGGTGGGCTGACTCATGCTTTTTCTCTGGGCCACCCACCTGACGGTTTTCCTGGGGATGTACCACATCTCTAATCCGTTCGCCCCAGTTGTCTAGGGGATAAGCCCCATGGAAGCGAAGGCCAGCCGTACCAGGGGTGAGGTTGGCTTTGTTGCCACAATACTTGTTGATTTGCTCCCCATTATCGCCACAGGCTCGCCGAAATAGCCCTTTCACACTGCTACCTGGCAACCAAGGAATACCATGTTTCCCCATCACAGGACGGGCAATACTGTCTTGGCCACAATTGGTAAACAGACGAAAGGGAAACTCCACCAAAATTCTATAAACAGATCCTTCTATCCCACCCTCGATCAGCTCGTGGCGGTAGGTTGGGGGATGATTAAGCGGTGGAATATCCTCAGTAGGCAACAGGTTAGGATACAGCCATTCCCACAGCCAAACAT
Source organism: Nodosilinea sp. BSH.14 (assembly GCA_023264315.1). Classification (GTDB taxonomy): domain Bacteria; phylum Cyanobacteriota; class Cyanobacteriia; order Phormidesmidales; family Phormidesmidaceae; genus Nodosilinea. The sequence goes on along the minus strand of JALQST010000105.1, from coordinate 7,644 downwards.
CTAAATCTAAGTCCTGCTGGGTATTTTGTTTACGTTTTTTACTGTCGATATACTGCAAATCACATCGCCCATTCACCTGTGCTCGATACATTCGAGGCACATTATCGGCATCATCGTTATTTTGTTGGGCTTCTGGTAATTTATCCTGGTGTGGTGATGTGATTCCTACTTTACCAAAAGCAGCCGCCATGATACTCATAATCATCCTCTTTGCAATTAAGAATTCTTTGAGGTAGATGTTCTTTGAGGCAAGGTCAGCAGAGCGGTGCGTTACGACTACTCAACAGCACATTACGCTTTGTTATTCCAACCTTCAATCCGAATTTTCTTTGACTTTGTAGCGCTGAGTCCACCAGACTAGGGCATCACAGAACTGAGTTAATACCATTAATGCTACTTGCTGATTCTCTGGATCCATGCTCCAAATTGCTTTGGCTGTGGCCTTAATGCCCTCAGTGTCATTTTTCTCGATTCGGCCTTGGGCATCGGGAAGTTTAAGGTTGGCATCAGCCAGAATTTTGGCTACCGCTACCCAAACTGCTTTCCAGTAAGCCCCTTTGTTACAATCCTCAGGTTTATTGCTGTTCTCGTAGCGGAGATGTTCTCCCCAAAAGCGCTCAAGACCATAGGCGACAGACATTCGCATTTTGTGGGATTCGGTCAGTGCTCCTCGTTTATCCCGATGGGCAATCACGAGGGCCTGTGCCTGATGATCGAGATCGTAGGCTTGCCAACCCAATTTTTGTTGCGGAGGAGTGGCTTGCATAGAAAAACTCCAGTAATCAAAAGGACTGAAAATATGAATTAAGCTTTTGAAGCTTGATTTAGAGTGACTTGAGTACGACCGAATCCGACAGATTCTAAGCCTCCTAGGTAAACTTCCTTTGATTTTTCAAAGTCCGAATCTCGAAGATAGTCATCCCAGGAAATTGTCTGCTCTTGAAAAGTTTTGCGTAGGGCAATGGGAAAGGTTAACACGCACCCCTCTGGTAGTGCCTCCACATTAAAAAAAGCCTTGCCGTCTACGGTTTTCTGAGTTTCTGAGAGGGCTACCCGACTTTGGCGATAGAGGGCCATGTCGTGAATCATCGCCATTTCCGTATCGTCAACCACTACCAATAAATAGTCTTCCCCGTCGGCAATTTCAGGGGGCATATAGTTTTTGAGGTTAGTATCAGCCCTGTCGTGCAGACGTATGAAGCCTAGATTAAAGAACAGCTTGGGGCGATCTTTTTTGCCATAGAAGCTGTGAGGCGTGAAGGTATGGGGTGGCAAACCCGCTAACTTTTGGTAGCGCTTGAGCAGCCGAGGACAAGACACTCGCACAATGGGTTGTCCTGGACAGAACACAGGCAACCACAGCAGAGAGGCATACTCAAATTTCACGATGCCTTCGGTGGTTTGTTCTTCGCTACCTGGCGCACGGTTGCGGGTATCGTTGCCATACCAATCGTCCGCCCGATCTCCTTTGCCGCTCTGCCGCATATCGGCCCGGAACCGTCCCCGAAGGGAACTGCCGGGGATGATGCCCGTTTGGGTGAACTGGTCGCGAAAAATCAGGTTGAGGTTTCCGGTTTCTTCTCCGGCGCTGGCCCCCACATGGAGCGGGGCCAAGGTTTCGATGATGCCGTAGGCTTTGTGGTACATGGGTAAACGGGTAAAAAAGCAGGGATATGTGTGTTTTCCGGCTCCCCTCTCCCACGGGGAGAGGGACTGGGGGTGAGGGCCGAGGGATTGGAATCAGGCCGCGATGGCCTCAGGGATGGGCAAGGCTAGGCCACAGCCCCAGCGTTTGGTGGTAAATCCGGTGCGGTTTTGGGCGGGGCGGCTTTCGGTGGCAAACCAGGTCTCATCCCACTGAGGCCAGGGGGGAAATTCGTCGGGCATGATGTAGACGGTTCCAGCGGGGACGGCGTAGCGTCCGCGAGAGAGGCGTTTGGGTTGTCCGGGTGGCCCACCGAGGCGGTGACGAACGGGTATGGCTCGCTGGGTAAGCAGGGCTTGGGGCGGGTGTTCCCAGGCTTCGGGGTAGCGGTGGGAGAAGCGATTAGACCCCCATAGGCCATGGGTGAGGAGGGCAAAGCTGTGGCCAAGAGGCAAGGCAAGGCGCTGAGAGAGGTCGGCGGGGATGGGATGGCAATGCAGATCCACGAGATGGCCCTCGCCCCCAAAGCGGTACCACCCCTCGTCGAGGGCAAGATTGCTGAGGTAAACCAGGCCAACATCGGGATGGAGCTGCACCGAGTTTTCGAGGAACAAGCTGCCCTGGCCCTCAGATGTCTCAGCTACATGACGTTCATCATCTTTGAGGCGGGGATGGAGATGGGGCAGAAATTGCCAGGGGGCGGCATAGACCACGGTGGGGTTGTCCCAGTCGGCCAGGGGCATCCAGGTATCGGAAGTCGGTTTGCTAGTGATGGTGGATTCAGCTTCCCCGCTTGAATGGCTGCTGGTGTCTCCGCTGGTGGGGGCACTCTGCATCGGGTGTGCCTGCCAGCGCCCGTCGTCGTGACCGGGGTTTTCTCCTGGATGCCAAGCTAGCCGCTGTTGTACTTGCCCCCGCCAAAACCCATCGGCATCGGGGGCGGGATTCATTTGAGCCAGCAAATGAAAGGGGGTGGGGACAAAGGGCGCTTGCGGCTGGTGGGTTTTGGCCCAGAATGGCCCTGCAAGCTGAAGGGTCTGCACGGCTTCGTTGCCTAGGGCAGCGGCCAGCAAGCCGGAGAGGGTGGCGGCACTGGGAGGAAACTGGGTGCCAGAACGCCCCACCAGGTTTTCGGGGGAGAGAAACCGTCCGGCGCTGCCGTAGAGCAAACCTAGGGGTTCGAGGATGATCAGATGGGTAAAGGTTGAGGTCATGGATAGGGTTCCCTAGGCGGCAATGGGTCGGGCGGCATCACGGGGCTGGCGGTGCAGGTGGTAGCCCACCTTGGCGAGGTTAACCACCCACTGATTTAGGCGGTTTTGAGTGGGGGTGGGGTCAATTTCCTTGTCCCCTAAAATTCCGGGTTGGGTGCCCACTGTCCACAAATGCGCTTCGACTAAGGCTCGGAGAGAGGGGCCAAAGTAGATTTCAAACAACCCTAGAGCTACATTCGTGCCGCCGCTGAAGCCATGGCGGGCCTCTAGGGCGGCCACATCAGCAAACAGGTGATCCCAACTGGCGGCGGTTTTCGTGGCCCCGCGCCGATCTCGGTAAGCCTCCATCAGGCCAGCCTCTAGCAACCACCAGGGACAGGCCCACTCTAGATAGTTGCCGCCGTTGAAGACTACTCGAATACAGAGCCGATCTCTCCCACCTTGTTTTGCCGCCTGTTCGGCTTCGCGGCAGTGCTGCAAAACGTCTCGCTGGGGCACTCCCGGAGCCGCCCACACCAGCCCCACGCTCACGGTGAGCAAGTTACCGTCGGCGTCCCGCTGGTTGTGCCGTTCCCACACGCTTGGAAAGGTACGGAAGTAGTCCAACACCTCCGTCCCCGATAGCTCAGGTTTTGGCGGGTTGCGGTACAGAATGCCCAGAAAATCATCGCCCCCGGCATAGATGATGCGCCCCTGGCTTTGGTCAAACCCTGTCTGAAACGTTTTTCCCCATTCCCGCATGGCACGGCTAAAGGCATTGAGTCTGACTGGATCTTCGCCGCCGCTGCTTTTGAGGAATTGACCAATGCGGTCGCCATCGCCCTGAAACCAGGCCGTCCAGCGGTTGGCCTCAAAGCGATTCACTTCGGTAAACCGGGCGGGCGGTTCTATGGCGGGGAGCCGCTGTTGTTCTAGGGTGGCCTTCAACCGAGCCGGAAACCCCTCGTCTTTAACCAGCAGCACCCGCTTAATGAGTTCAGGAACACTGAGTTGTTCGGTGGCATCGAGAATACTGTCTGGCAAAGCTTTGCTCAGTCGTTGGCAATAGTCGCTCACCTGGCGTTGGATCTCAGCGGCGCTGGTGTGGGGGTGCATTTTTTCGGCCATGCCATACCAGGCCACCGCATCAATGCCAGAAAGGGTGGAGCTTTCCCCTTGCCAGTTGATGCCCACCCAGCGGCGGGCACGTTTGGTCTGGTTGAGGCGATCTCGCACTTCGCTGATGGATCCGCCCTGCGCCCAGAAGCATTCCCAAGTATGGTTGCCCCAAGCGTCCCAGGCTCGCCGCCAGGTATAGTGTCCTGGTAGCTTAGATTCCGGTAGCCGTCGCTCGATTTCGATTCGACAAACATCCACCACCGCCTGCCATGCCCTCGCCAGGGCGGTACGGGCCGATACCTCGGAAAAATCCCCACAAATGACAATTTGGTTGGGGGTGCCCTGGGTCACGCTGATTAGAGCCGGAGAAATCACCTCATGGCCGTGGGTGATGGCATCTTCGCAGAGAGCTTGGCTAAGGAAGGACAAAATAAACGAACTGCCGTACAAGTCCCGCAGTTTGCGCGACTTCTCGATGAAGCCCTGCACGGGGGCAAAGGTGATAGCGGTGTAGACGGGTGAGGTCATGGCCGAAGTGGGAATGAGTCACAGCAAGAATCACAGGAAGACCCTAGCACCCCCATAGAAGAGGCCTCTTCCAAGTTTGAAACGACCACCCAAAATCAACGAAAACACAGAACGACCTGATGCCAAGGGTATGAGTAGGGGCAACGATTACGGCTTAGATTTAACAATTTCTTCGACCTCCCCTGCGAATAATGACGTTTCACTGCGATTTGCTACGTTTTGTCGCGACAAATTAACACTAGATTGTTTTAGCCAGAAAATATGTACTGAATCTCGACTTCTTGAAGAAGTCAGGGCCTGACTAGGATGAAAGTTTTGCGGTCAAAAGAAATATCGAATCTCATTGATATAGATCACATCTCGGTAACTGGTCATTTCAGGATCATAGTTAGTGAGCATAATAGGCCAATAGTTTTGCAGCGCACAGCCTAAGGCTACCGCTAGCGATACAGGCATAGAATAAACAAGACGAATTTTGGCATAGGTATTTTGGGCCAAATTAAGCACCGCAAAAATTTCCTGACTGTAGGCCAACCAGTCTTCAGCAAGATCGATGGTGCCATAGTTACGACTGGCCATATAGATTAGATCGCCATAGGTTTGAATACTGACCTCATTGCGCTTAATTTTGTGAGACGATACATCCACCGCCACCGTCACATTCTCATGGGATTTCTGGGATGGAAATTCAATGTCAAACCTAGTAAATTGATCGATAGATTCCTTCAACTTCCGATTCTCGATACTAATAACCTCATGATAGCTATCCGAAGATTTATTGTACTGAAAGATTTTAACGCCATCGGTGCCCAGCATTGTACCCACCAAAATACCTACACTAGAAGGGCCAATGTAAGCCAAACATAGGACGGTGTTTCTAGGTGTCTTTACTTTCAGTTTTTCTAGATTATGGCGAGTGATTTTCAGGAAATCCTTGAGGCGTTCGGCATCGTAAATATTGGCTTTATAATCAAACATCAAGTCAGATGATTGAATCGCACAATATTGCTCTAGATTAGAACGGTGGTTTTGATAGCGAGCATCCTTCTCGATAATTTGAAAGAGAGACCGTAGAGCATCATCACTCCTCGCAGGGTTGGCAATATTAATCACAATGGGCAACGGCAAAGCTTCATGTTCATAGAGATTGGTTTTGCGTAGCTCGTTCCAAATGCCGAATAGAAAAATGAGCAACGCTAAAGCAAAAAGTATTCCATAGCCACTGCCAAATCGGTCGGCTAATAAGGCTCCAAACATCACCAAAGCTGAGGTGAGGGAAGCGTAGGGGTTGGTAACAATAGCGATGGGATTTTTGGTAAAAAGCCTCAAGCTTTGGCGAAAGTTTTGCAGGACGCTGGTTTTTCGAGCTTTGGTGGACATGGCTGACGCTGGGTAAGGGTTTCCTAACTATAGCGATAGAACTCTGGAGCAGATGCAGGAATACTACGGGTATTCGTTTCACGCTAGCGCTCCTACGCCCAGTTGGACTGACCCATGACAGAGTTCTATGCGATGTTCCTTCATTGCGCCAACTTTGAGTTGGCCTGGGACAGAGTGGCCGACAACCAGGGCTGTGCTGGGGTGGATGGCGAAACGATTCGGGCCTTTAGTCAACACCAGGATCGGTATCTCAGGCAACTGCGGCGGCAGGTAGACCAGGGCACCTACCAGCCGCTGCCCCTGCGACAACTCTTTATCCCCAAAAAGGGGGGCGGCTGGCGCGAACTAGGGGTGCCCACAGTGCGAGATCGGGTTGTGCAGCAAGCGCTGTTGCAGATGCTGCATCCCATCATGGAGGCTGAGTTTGAACCGAACAGTTTTGCCTATCGTCCGGGGCGTTCCCATCGCTTGGCGGTAGAGCAGGTGGCCCACTGGGGGAGCCGGGGCTATGACTGGGTGCTGGATGCGGACATGGTACGTTTTTTTGATCGGGTGCAGCATCCTCGACTGTTGGCGGAGGTGCAAGAGCGACTGGATGAGCCTTGGTTGATTCACCTGATTCAGCGCTGGCTGGTGGCGGGGGTGCTCACTCCGGCGGGGGTGGTGGTACCCACGAGCGGCATTGCCCAGGGGTCGCCCCTATCGCCGTTGCTGGCCAATGTGTATTTAGATGATTTCGATGCGGGGCTGGCTCAGGCGGGGCACAAATGGGTGCGCTATGCCGATGATTTTGTGGTGCTAGCCCGCCGTCGGTCGCGGCTGATGGAAGGGTATGCCCTCGTCGTGGCTCTGCTAGCGGATCTGGGCCTGGAACTGCACCCAGATAAAACTCGCCTCACCACCTTTGACCAAGGCTTTCGATTTTTGGGCCATGCCTTTGCCGGGGATGTGGTGGTGCCCCTGACCCCCCGTCCCAAACTCCCGCGCAACGAATCGTCGGTGCATGGCCCCAGGTTGCCGTTGTTGACCCCCACCCAAGCCACGGATCAACCCACGATAATGCAGCAAGCCTTGGTAGCCGCCCTACGCCAAACCCAGCAACCGATTCCGCCACCGTTGTATGTGGTGTTGGGCTATCGGGTGCGGGCCGAGATGAAGGTGGCCATTGAGTCTGAGGAAATCACCTGGAGGAATGGTATGTCGAGTCTATACGTGGTGGAACAGGGTACCTATTTACAAAAGGAACAGGGCCGATTTGTCCTCAAACCGCCGAAGGATGAGCCGCTGGAGGTACCCATCCAGGAAGTAGACCGCATTTTGTTGTTTGGTAATGTACAGTTGAGTACGGCGGTGATTGCTACCTGTTTGCAGCAGCAAATCCCGGTCATTTTCTTGAGCCAGTTTGGGGAATATAAAGGCCACCTCTGGAGTGCCGAAATTACTGACCTCACTGCCGAGACCGAACAGTTTGCCTGCCAACAGGATGACGCCTTTGGTACAGCAATGGCCAGGGCCGTTATCTATGGCAAGTTATGGAACTCAAAAATTCTCTTGCAACGCCAAAACCGTAAAAATCCTCTGCCAGTAGTGCAAACCGTTATTGAAACTCTGGCCCAAAGTCTAGACCTGCTGGCCAATCCCGAAACCGATCTCACCCTTGAACAATTGCGCGGCTATGAAGGCCATGGGGCCAAGATTTATTTTCAAACCTTTACACACCTGATCAAAAATCCTGGCTTTAGCTGGCAAGGTCGAAGTTTCTATCCCCCTACTGATCCA
>JALQST010000104.1 GCA_023264315.1 Nodosilinea sp. BSH.14 | reverse complement strand
CTACTACCGAATTCTAGGACTGCCGATTCAGGCCACGGCGGATCAACTTCAGCAGGCCCACCGAGATCGGGGGGTGCAGCTTCCCCGGCGGGAGTTTTCAGAGGTAGCCATTGCTGCCCGTAAGCAGATCGTTGATGAGGCCTACGGGGTGTTGTCGGATCCGGAATACCGTCGCGACTACGACAGCCACTTTCTGGCCTATGCCTATGCCGACACCGCCCCAGACCCTGCTGGGGTGGCGGGTTTAGCGGTGCGCTCCGAGGTCGGAGAAGCCACCCTCCGATCCCTCGCCACGGAGCCCGGAGCGGGCGAAGCCGCTGGCAACGTGATCACCATCGAGCCCGAGTTATTTGCCGGGGCGCTGCTACTGTTGCTGGAACTGGGGGAATACGAGCAGGTGATTCACCTGGGCCGGCCCTACCTGAGCAGCGGCACGGGCAGTTTGGCGGATGGCCAGTTTGGCAATCCGGCCCTAGTCCAGGGGGATGTGGTGTTGACCTTGGCCCTGGCCTGTTTGGAACTGGGGCGCGAGCAGTGGCACCAGCGGCAGTACGAAACGGCGGCGGAATCCCTAGAGACGGGCCACGAACTGCTGGCCAAGGAAAACCGTTTCCCCAACCTGCGGGCGGAAATTCAGTCGGAACTCTATAAGCTTCGGCCCTACCGAATTTTGGAACTTCTGGCGCGGCCTCTGGATCAGACCCGAGAGCGGCGACAGGGGTTGAAATTGCTGAAGTCTATGCTGGAGGATCGGGGTGGCATTGAGGGTAGCGAGGACGACCTCTCTGGGCTGGCCATTGATGACTTTTTGCGCTTCATTCAGCAACTGCGGGACTACCTCACGGCATCAGAACAGCAGGAATTGTTTGAGCACGAGGCCCGTCGGCCCTCCCCTGTGGCTACCTATCTCACGGTGTATGCCCTGCTGGCGAGGGGATTTGCCCGCCACCAGCCCGCCCTCGTGCGGCGGGCCAAGCAGTTGCTCATGGGCCTCGCCAGTCAGCAGGATGTCCACCTAGAGCAGGCGGTCTGCGCCATGCTGCTGGGCCAAACCGAGGAGGCCAACCGGGTGCTGGAGTTCAGCCAGGAATACGAGCCCCTGGCTTACATCCGCGAGCATTCCCGCCATTCCCCTGACCTGCTGCCCGGTCTCTGTCTCTACACCGAGCGCTGGCTCAAAGACGAGCTCTTTCCCCATTTCCGCGATTTCAAAGACCAAGACGCCACCCTCAAGGACTACTTTGCTAATCCTCAGGTACAAAGCTACCTAGAGGCGATGGTGCCAGCGGGGCCAGAGGCTGCCTGGGAAGAGGGAGATGCCGCCGTTCAGGGGTATAGTGTGCCGACGGTGGAGGGGTCTTTGCCGATCCATGCGCCCTCCTTGGTCAGCCCCACCAGTTACCAACGTCCTGCCCCTGCGGCGACCCCAGGGTTCGATGCGCCCCTTCCCAGCCGCAACGGCCACGGATCAGCGGTGGATCCCGGTGTCCATAATGGCCGTGTTCGGTCGGGGGGACAGGGATCGAAGGCGGCGTTTAGGGATATCCCCGGGACGCCCCTGCGCCCGGTGTCCGCTGAGGCTCCGAGCCAGCGGCCCGCCTCCAACCGCGCCCCGGCCAACCGCGCATCGGATCGATCATCCCATCACCGCGTACCGGACGGGGCTTCCCCGGTACCGCCGTCCCCTGAACGAACGCCCCCTAGGCGATCACGACCGGATCGAGATCCCTCCATGGCGGAACGGGTGGCCCAGCTTTCCCCGGAAGGTCAACTGCGGCCCGCCCGCCAGGGCGATTCCCCCCTGTCGCGATTGGGTTTCTCGGCCCGTGCAAAATCGGCCCCGGCCAAACCCAAGACCGCCCCCAACGGCGCAACGGCGGATCCTTCGGCCACGGTGACGCGGCTGGATCCGGGATCGCGGCGGCCTAAGTCGGCGTCTCCCCGCTGGGGACGGTTGGCCCTGGTGGGAGTGGCGGGGCTCGTTGGCCTGGGTACCCTGGGGTTTATCACCACCCGCACCCTCGGTTGGATGTCGGGGGCAATGGCAGGGCCACGGCTGGAGGGGCGGCCCCTCGACCTTAGCTTGGCGGAGCCCGCCGTCGAAATTCCCCGTGCGCCCAGCGCCGATGAGCAAATTGGCGCGGCCAGCATGGCCCAACAGGTGATTGAAACCTGGCTAGAGGCCAAACAAGCCGCCATGGGGGAGGACTACCAAGCCGACCAACTGGCCACGATCCTCACTGGCCCCCTGCTGGATCAGTGGCAGCGCCGTGCCGACAACGCCCCCCAGGAAAACTGGTATTGGGAGTACGAGCACGAGGTGGAGGTGCAGTCAGTGGAACCCGACGATCCCACGGCGGATCGGCTCCAGGTGACGGCTTCTGTGCGGGAAAAGGCTCGCCTGTTTGAGGTTGGGGTGGAAAATGACGAAGCCTCCTATGACGACCGCCTCACCATGGAATACGTCCTTGTGCGGCAGGATGGCCAGTGGTTCATCGAAAGCATGGGCCAAGCGGCGGGCGGCAACTAAGGCAAAGCCAGCCCCCACCTATCCCTCCTTCCATGGGTGGGGACGGTTATCACCCTAGGCGTGGGGTCAGCCGTGTTTTGATACAATGCTGGCTGACAGCCTTGGGCCAAGCCGTCCGGTGCCAGCACACAGGGGCCGATGGCCCCGTTGCCATCGCGTTGGGTGGCCGTTGTGTTGGTTGGTCATTGGGTTTGATGGCCGTTGTGTTTGATTGACGTTACCGCGCAGAGCAAACTTGAATGCCAGTAGATAGTCCGCCCAAGTCTTCCGTGCCGCTGATTTTGGAGTTGCTGCCAACCCCAGAGTTGCCCAGCCAGGAATGTCCCCGCCGTGCCCGCACCCAGATCGATCTGCTACTCCTGGCCATTGAGGCGCTGGATCTGGGGGGCAGCGAAGCTATGCTGACGGGGGCCCAGGAATTAGGGCTTGAGCCTGTACTGAAGGGGCGGGTGAACCTGTGGCTGTTGCGCAGCACCAATCCCATGCGCCGCTACAGCCAGCGTCGGCCCATGAGCCTCGAAGAAGCCAAGGCCATGGTGGCCATTATCGGCAACCTCGCCCGACGGCTGACGGTGCTGATGCGGCAGTTGCTCACGGGCTATCAACAACTGCGCGACCGGGGGCTCTCCCTCGACCACCACCTGCGCCTAGCGGACTACCTCCAGCGCTTTCGCACCCATTTTCGCGCTCGGATGAATCCCCGCCGTGCCGGAGTGATCGCCTACAGCAGCGATGAACGCCTCGACGAACTGGCCATTAGCCTATTAGAGCAACTGTTGCTCTGCTCCGGCATTTTGGGCACCCAGCGGCTTTGGAATAGCCTGTTTGATGGAGAGGTGGTATGACCGTTACCCGTCAGTACACCCTGCCCTACTGCAACCTTGTCCTGGAGGGAATTGAGGCCAGCGTCGGCGATCCCTACTCCCCCATGACGGTGTTGATGAACGCCGAATGTCAGTTTCCGGGCGTCACCGAAACCACCCTAGCGGGCGGACGCGAGTTTTTAGATAGCCTGGTTGCCGCCGTCAGCGCCTACGGCCAACACCGGCTCAGCGGCATTCCCCGGCCCACCAGCGACTCCCAGCCCCTCGTGGATCTGCAGCCCGGAGAGAGGGATCTCCATCACCTCATCGTGCGGCAGCAGCCCAGCACCCAGCCCACCGTGGACACGGAGGCCCAAGTCCCCCTGGTTATGCCCCTCACCACGGTGCAGTTCTACGACTTGATGGAGGCCGTGGATCAACTGCTGGCCGACAGCCTCACCCTGCCGGATTTGAAGGCCCAGTTCCAGGCCATTCCGCGCCGCATGGTGAAGCCCGCCGAACCCATCGCCCAGCGGTCGGCCCCCGCTGTGGTTGGAGCCGTTGCCCTGGTGGCAGCGGGTCTAGCGCTCTTCTTCGTACCGCCGCCCACCTTCGAGCCCAGTCGCCTGGAAGATCGCACCGCCACCGAAAGCTTGACACCGGAGGCCGATTCGCCCGAGGACGTGGAATCCTGGGAGAGCGCCCCCGTCATTACCGATGCCGTCGTCCTGACCACCCTGCGACGACAGTTGCGCCAGCGGTTGCAGGAGGACTGGTCTACCGATAGCGCCCCCAGCGAAGACTTGGTCTACCGGGTGGTGGTCTCTGAAACCGGGGATGTTCTCGGCTACAAGTACGAAAACGATGCGGCCCTAGAGGCCGTGGACAGCACTCCCCTGGCCCAGATTGCGCTGCCCACCCCAGATCCCGCCGCTCCCCGGCAGGCCGTGGCCCAGTTTTTGGCCCGTTTTACCCCCGATGGAGAGGTTGAGGTGGATGTTTGGGATTCTGCCCTAGCCGCCGAGGATGATCCGCCCACCGCTGAGGATACGGCCCCTGAGGCTGCCACGAATGGCGATCTGGACACCCTAACCAACAAAATTACAGACGGTGATCGCATTCGTACCCTCAACCAGGCTCTGCGGGTACAGCTCAGTGAAGCCGACCTTCCCAGTACCCGGGCTGACCTCATCTACCAGGTGCGCTTGGATAGTCGGGGCAACGTGGTCGGCTATGAGGCCGTCAACACTGACGCCCTGCTTTTGGCCAAGGATACGCCCCTGCCCGATTTGGTCACGGCTCGTCCTGCCAGCGATGACCAGGCCGACTTTCGAGTGGTCTTTACTTCCCGTGGTGTCATCGAAGTCAGCCCTTGGGATGGCTGGCCCCAGTAGAACTGCCGCTTAGGGGTGGAATGGTCGGTGGTGGGCATCCCTCGGCCCATGGAGGGAAATTCTGGGAGGGAAATTCTGGGAAGCCATTTGCTAAGCTGTTTCATGCTGCAACCCAATCCCTGTGGTATGACCGATTCCCCTGATATATCACGGCCCTCGTCCGAGGTTGCCCCCCCGTCCTCCCCTCCGGCGACGGCGAAGGAAAGTCCGCCCGCCCCGCCCTCGCCCCGCCCTCGCCGGCTTCAGGGATGGTGGACATTAGTGGTGCGGCTGTTGATCTTGGGGACGAGTATCAGCGTCGGCTGGATAGCGGGTCTGCTGGTGGCGCAGGTGTGGCCCTCCGGCAGCCCCAATCCGCCCCTTCAGGAACGGGCCATGCGCCAAACCAGCCAAACACTGCGCAAGGTGCGCCAACTTCCCCAATGGTGGCAAGGATCGGAGGCGGCCATGGATTCCTCTGTCCCACCGGCCTCTGAAGCAACCGCGCCCCTCAGCGAAGATACGGGATCCTCGGAGGCTTCCACCCCCACCGCATCCCCTTTAAATCAGGAAGTAACGGCCCTTCAGCAGGATCTCGTTAACCTGGAGAATCGGCTCGCAGAGTTAGAGCAGCAGGCCGGACAACCGGGCACGGGCACCCTTGAGGATCGACTCCAGCAATTGGCTGAAGCAGCGGCCTCCGACGCTGCACCAGAGACGGACATCCCAACGGCGACAGACCCGCCCACGGACTCCGAGGGCAACCCCTCTGAGGGCAATCCTGAACCTACCCCCGACACCGACACGGCCCCTGATACCGGCCCGGATGCTCCCAACGAGCCCACCAACGACGGCCTCGGTCGTCACGCGGTGGCCCCCTTCAGCGAGCCCCCCTTCCCCCTGGTCAGTGAGCGTATCGGCTTGCCAAGCGCCCTACTCTTCGCCCCAGAGAGCAGCCTCCTCACGCCGACGGGAAAGCAACTGCTGGATGCCATCGTGCCTGATCTGCGCCGCTTTGGGTCCGTCACCTTGTTGGTGGGGAGCCACACCGATGGCGATCTCAGCCCTGAAGACGCCCGCCAGCTCACCTTTCAGCAAGCCCTGGCGGTAGAAACCTACCTCGCTGCTCAGCTTGAAAACACCAATGGCCGCTGGCTGGCGGTGGGCTATGGCAAAACTCGCCCCCTAGCCGTTGGTGATGACCCCGGCACCGAGGCCCGCAACCAACGCCTTGAGATCGGCATTGTCCGCCCCTAGGTCGCCTCATCGCTTTTGTCCTGGCGACGTGCGGGGCTGGGCGATGGCGTCCTGCACCGAGATCAGGGCCAGCGGGAGGCGATGGGCATTCGCCAGCCCATGCCAAAGGCGCGGTCGGTGACTTTGAGGACGGGGGGCGCTTGGCGGCGTTTGAATTCTGCCCTAGCCACCAGGCGCGTGACTCGATCCACCACCGCCGGATCATGGCCAGTGGCGACGATATCAGCGGTGGATTGGTGGCGCTGCACCAGGCGTTCCAGAATGTCGTCCAGCACTTTGTAGGGGGGCAGGGAGTCTTGATCGACCTGGCCCGGTTTGAGTTCCGCGCTGGGGGGCTTGGTAAGGATGTGGCTGGGGATAAAGCCCTGGGGAACTTGGCCTCTCAGATGGGCGAGGGCACCCAGGGGATCCGGACTGGGGGGTGTAGTTTGGGATTCGGCGTCCTCGGAGGCTGGGTTGTCCTGACTGTCTAGCGGCGAGGACTGCCCCGGCTGGTTCAGCCAGTGGCAGAGGGCATAGACACGGGTTTTGGGTACATCGGCAATCACCGCGAGGCCACCGTTCATGTCGCCGTAGAGGGTGCAGTAGCCCACCGCCATTTCAGACTTGTTGCCCGTAGACAGCAGCAGGTGGCCGAATTTGTTGGAAATCCCCATCAGCAAATTGCCCCGAATGCGGGACTGGATATTTTCTTCCGCAATGCCGGAATCGGTACCCGCAAAGAGGGGGTTGAGCACCTGGTCGTAGTCGGCCATCAGCGGGCCGATGGCCAGGGTGTGGTAGGGCAGGCCAAGGGTGGCGCAGAGGGCAAGGGCATCCGAGACAGAATGGTCGGAGCTGTAGGGGGAAGGCATCAGCACCGCCAGCACCTGATCGGGGCCAAGGGCCGCCGCCGCAATCGCCGCCACCAGAGCCGAATCGACCCCACCGCTGAGGCCGACGACGACCTGGCGAAAGCCGCACTTACGGGCGTAGTCTTGCACCCCCAGCACCAGGGCCAGCCAGAGGGCTTCATTATCGTCCGTTGGCAGGGGGGCAACGGTTCCCGGCAGCAGGTCGGCCTTAGCGAGGTCGTACTCCACCACCATCAGCCCGGTTTGGCAAGAGGGCAGTCGCGCCACCAGTTCCCCCTGACGGTTGAAGGCCATACTGGTGCCGTCAAAAATCAGGTCATCGTTAGCCCCCACCTGGTTGGCGTAGAGGATGGGGCAACGAAACCGAGTGGCGCTGTGGGTCAGCATTGCCGCCCGCAGTTGGGGCTTTTGCACCGAAAAGGGCGAGGCCGACAGGTTAATCACCAGATCCACCCTGGCCTCGGCCAAGTCGGCAATGGGGTTGCGGGGATAGCTACGTCCGCCCCAAAATTCCTCGTCGTTCCACAGGTCTTCGCAAATGGTGACGCCCAGGTTCACATCGCCCTCAGGGGTGTGGAGGGTGAAGCGGCTTGGCCCCGTCCCTGGCGCAAAGTAGCGGTCTTCGTCGAACACATCGTAGGTGGGCAAAAGCTGCTTATGGAACACCTGCTGCACGTGCCCCCCCTGCAAAAGGGCGGTGCTGTTGAATAGGGGCTTTTCTCCCCGCTGAAGGGCGTTGGGATTCGCCGCCGCATAGCCCACGAGCACCGCCAATTCCGGGGGCAGTTCCGCCGCAAGACGTTCTAACTGCTGGGCCATTGCTGCAATGAAACCGGGCCGCAGCAGCAAATCACGGGGCGGATAGCCACAGAGGGCCAGTTCCGTCGTCACCAAAACCTGCGCCCCTTGGATGTCGGCATCTTGGGCCGCATCCACAATCTGCTGGGCATTGTGGGCCAGGTCGCCGATGGTGGGATTGAGTTGGGCAATGGCGATTTTCATAGGGAGGTGGGGCGACAGAACAGTTTGCCAGCTTATGTTTAAACAATATACTGATAGATGATCAGGACTTTACCTGAAGTTTTTGTTGCATGAATGAAGCCTAACTCATGATTGTATTTTTTATCCATGGCGTCAATACACAACAGGCAGACTATGCCAATTGCTTCATAGAAAATATCCGAGATGCGCTAGAGAAAGAGCAAAGAGAGAATTCTGTTTTTTACGCGAGTTTTTGGGGAAATCAATTTAACAATCTCAAACATCAAATAGTGTCCAACATTGAAGCAGACTTCTCTAAGGCTTGCTCGATGCATCCAGAGTACAAGATTCTTCATGGAGATATTTATAGATATAGAGAACAAAGAAGTCAATTTATCAATAATTTTCTTGGTGATTTTCTTGTATACCAGAATAAAGATAAAGGACGACAAATCCGAAGAATCTTGCTGGAGCAGCTTGAGCAATATTTAACGGATCATCCTAATGAAACTGAGCTTCACTTCGTGGCTCATTCACTAGGAAGTCTGATTCTTTGGGACTTGTTGTTTGTTGAAGATTTAGAGCGCGATGATCCAGCATTTGCCTTTAGGGAAAGAGCTGGCTCCATAACTGTAAAAAGCATATCAACGCTTGGCTCTCCCTTGCTATTCTTCAAGCAGATGTTAAATCTTGATTTCTCTGGCTTACATCTGTCGTCTTTTCTGAAGGACAATCAAAGTCCTTATAAGCTTCAGTGGGTCAATATCATTCATTCTTCGGATCTAGTGGCCTATCCTCTAATGGCAGCTATTAAGAGCGAAATCAGTCCAGACATATTCTTCAGCGATCAATATGTTTGGCAAGACGCAAACAGTACTGAGGCGACACTTCATTTAATGTCTGGACAATCTGATGCTGCCATGGCCGTAGCCGCAGAGGATGCTCATTCTTCTTACTTCAACAATAATAAAGATGGCAGAATTACAGCCAGATTAATTAGCTACAACCTGACAGGAAATCTAGATATCTTGAAGCAAAAAATCGTAACGCCAAAGTAGATTTTTGATACCAGTAGGGTGCATTCGCGAAGCAATGCACCAACAGGAAATACCGTCATCAATACCTTGATTTCTTCGTAAATCTCCCAGCCATCAGGCAATAGGAATATTAGGCGGCATCCACTGGCTAAGGGCCGTGAGTTCGGGGATGGCCGTGAGGTTGTATTGCAGCGGCGTGATCGAAATATAGCCGTCTTGGATAGCTTGAACATCGGTGGGAATCGCCCTCAGGGCATCCCGTAGATCGGGGGGGTAGGGCAGATGGGGATCTTCGTCGATGTCTTCGAGGACTTCTCCGGCCAGCCAATAGTAGGTTTTGCCCCGGGGGTCGGTGCGTTTCGCGAATTGTTCGTGGTAGCG
>JALQST010000103.1:9018-9258 GCA_023264315.1 Nodosilinea sp. BSH.14 | reverse complement strand
ATAAACGCCCTGGAAACTGAAATTTCCCAGCGCCGCCTAGCGAGTCGCCTCGGCCTCCGATGCCGACTTGATGACCTGGGAGGACAGGCACCAGCGGCGCACCCCCAGCGCCAGGGCCGTGAGCAGCGTAATCCCTAGGATCCCCGCCAGGGGGCTGCCCCCCACGCCCGTGACCCAGGCGGGGACATGGCCCGTGACCTGGAAGAGATTGCCAACGTCGAAGATGTAATACATCCACAC
>JALQST010000103.1:0-9008 GCA_023264315.1 Nodosilinea sp. BSH.14 | reverse complement strand
CCCAAGGCTGCCCAGGCGGGGAGCAGGCCCCAGGGCCGCCCGCCGCGCCCACACCAGGATCATCCCCAGCAGAAATAGGCCCAGGAATTGGGGCAGCATTTGCAGCATCACTGCCGGGGGTTTAATGAAGTGGGCCACGGCAAAAATCAGGCTGTTGGCTATCAGGGCCACCTGGGCCGAAAGCCCTCGCTCCAGTTCTCCCAGCAGCCAGCCCCGAAACAGCACCTCCTCCGACCAGCCCACGGCAAAGGCCATGAGCGAACCGCCTAGGACAATGGCAATCCACGGTTCGGTGGCGGTAGCCTCGGTGTTAAGCACGGCCCATCCCATGCCCCACTGAATCAGCCCCAGGGCCGTGAGGCTAATTACCCCAATTCCCAGGCCAATCCCAAACCCTCGCCACAGCCGCTGGGCTCCGGTAAAGCCGACGGCTATCCAGGGCTGGCGTACCCCGTGCACCCGCCGCTGCCACTGGGGCAAGAGGGCTAAAAACACCAGGTAAAGTATGGCAGTGGGAATTAAATCTCCGCCGGGAAGCCGACCCTGGCTCGATAGCCGGTAGAACGGCCATGCCACCGGAAACCACAGAGCCACCGCCAGCCCGAGAAAAGTGAACACTCTGGCGAAGGCAGGCCACTGGGCCACAGACCACTGGGGCCATTTTCTAAAACTCATACCGGCCTACTCATCGGGCTCGATGGTGCTGACGAGGCCGAGACCCCGCAGGCTTTCGCTATAGAACTCAGCCGGTTCGAGGGCGCAGGTAATCACGAGGGCCACCCCCGCCGTGTGGGCCTGCATCATAATATCCACCGCCTGGGGCATGGTGAGGCTGGGCACCACCTTCAGCAGGGCCTCGACCACGTATTCCATGGAGTTGAAGTCATCATTGTGAAGCAACACCCGATAGCGAGGGGCGGGCTTACGAATGGTTGAGGTTGACTTCTTTTCAATTGTTTCAACCGACACAGCGACACCTCATCTTCCCAGGACTAGCATTGTTCCGTGGACTCTGGTGGTTAGGGTCATCCCCTGGTTCGTCCTAGCCTTGGCCGTGGCAGCGATTTGCCCAGCCGGCTTTTTCGTATTCTAAGCAATCCTGCCCCATCTTACGCTAGGAAGAAAGGGGGCCTATCCCAGGGATTGCCCCCAGCCCTCTGCATCGCCGTCATCATGATCCAGCCCGATCCCCCCAATTCGCCCCAATTCCAGCCCCATCAAATTGTCTACCTCACCTGCGAAGACGGTCGGCTGTATACCGAGGTGATCGATATCTTGGTAGATCGGCAACTGGCCTGGGTCAGGCCGCTGGTGCTGGTGACGATGGAGGAGGTGCTACCCTTAGCGGCCTCCAGTGTTCTGGGGCTGGAGGATCCGAATACCTGGGGTGGCCCCATTGTCCCCGACCTGCTTTGGCCGCTGGATCAGTTCTCCCCGGCCCTCGATACGGATTTTTTGGATCTGCTGGCCCTGCTGCCCACCCAGGGCGCTAAGCCCGACCATGCCGCCCACAATGCGGTTGTGTCCCAGTTCACCCGTCGGCTGTGGGCCGAGGTCAGGACATCCGCAGTCCCCAGCGAACCGTAGTCCCAGAGAATCATCGGGGCCAGATGGCCGCAGCCCTGAGGCCCAGAGGGAGGGCAAACCCACCATCGAGCCATGAATTCCTCCGTATTTCTACGATTACGACAGTTTTTGTAAAGCTTGTGTAAAGGCCGTGCCAGACCGACCTAGAATCCCGGCTCAATCACCAGACAATCAGGACTTCAGCCGACGTAAAGAAGCTTGAAGTTGGTGACTTAAATCACGGACGCGATCAGGAGGCTTCGCTATAGTCAGCGAATCTACGGGCGAGCTTCCTTTATAAAACCCCGCCGAATATCAAGACATGGCAAAAATTACGGCTCAGGGGTATCGCCTCTCAGGAATAATGCTTAATTTCGTAGAATACGTAGAATATGACGTTCATGCTTTACATTCGTTAAAGCTACGCCAGGGAAATCAGGAGTCAATCCGGTATGCAAACGATGAAGAACGCTATGGCTGTTGTGCAAGCTCACGGATCCCTCAACGCCGCTAATGCTCAAGATTTTCACCTCAGCCTGGTAGAGCACATCCAGTGCAACCAGTCGGTGGGGCTGGTTGTCGATATGAGCCAGGTCGAATCCCTCGACAGTGCCGGGTTAATTTCCCTCGTCTCCGCCCTCAAGCAGGCCCGTCAGCGCAGCAAGCGGTTCTACCTCTGTGCCGTGCCCCCCACCATCCGCATCATTTTCGAGCTCACCCAACTGGATCGGGTGTTTGACATGGTGGAAGATATTTCCCACACCAATCCTCTAGCCGCCTAGGGCCGCAACGCTGCTCGGCCCAGCAACCGCCCGACAAGGGCACGACCGCCGCCCTTGTTCATGGGCTACTGGCGCAATTGTCTGGGACTATCCCAGATCCTCGGTGAAGCGACAACGGCCTAGGGATAGATCAAACACATGGAAGCCATAGCGCCGGGACAGGGCCTCAAACACCTTCAGCCCTCGCACACTGTTGCCATGGCTATCCAAGGGGGGTGAGAAGACGGCAATGCCCGCCTGATTCGGCACCACCGCCAAAATACCCCCGGAAACGCCACTTTTGGCCGGAATGCCGACCCGGAACGCCCATTCCCCCGCAAAGTTATACATGCCGCAGGTATACATCACGCTCAGAATATCGCGGACATGGGTGGCCTCTACGGCCCGCTCTCCGGTGATGGGGTTAATGCCCTGGTTGGCAAGGGTGGCGGCCATCACCGCTAGGTCGTGGGTATTCACCAGCACAGAGCACTGCTGAAAGTAGAGATCCAGGGCATGGTCGAGGGGCTCGTCGATCATGCCAAAGTTCAGCATGAGGTGGGCCATGGCGCGGTTGCGGTGCCCCGTCGCCTTTTCCGAAAGAAACGTAGACATATCAATAAACACCTCGTGGCCCACGTAGCGCTGGAACATGGTCAGGAGGCGGTTGAGACGATCCGCTGGGTCTTGCCCCGTGATCAGGCTGGTGGTGGCAATGGCTCCGGCGTTAATCATGGGATTTTCAGGCCGCTTGGAGTCCTCATCTAGGCGAATCAGGGAATTAAACGGATCGCCCGTGGGCTCCACACCCACCTTTTTCAACAGCTTTTCGCGGCCATAGTCCTCTAGGGCCATGCCGTAGACAAAGACCTTGGAAATCGACTGGATGGTGAAGGTTTGCTGGGCATCCCCCCCATCAAAGCTGCGGCCATCGAGGGTGACGAGGCTGAGGCCAAACCAGTCGGGGTTGGCCTTGGCCAGTTCCGGGATATAGCAGGCCAACTGCCCCTGGCGTAGGGGCTGAAGTTCCGCATGGAGATCGGTCAAAAACGCTTGAATATCAGCGGTGGTCATGGCAAGTCTGCGGGTAAGTAGCTACTGGCCCCGGGCTAGGGCAACAGGCTTTGGTGCGGCCCTGGACTCAATCTGGATCCCTAACTGGATCATTCCTGATGTTTCGTTGTACTGGATCAGTCGATCCAAGCCTCCTCTGTTACCGCGATATCCTGTGCCGCGATCTCCTGAGGGGCTTGGCCTAGCGGTCGTTCTCGGTGTTCCCTCACTGTAACAGCCCAGGGCTGTGCGGGCTGGGCCATGGTGATCTGGCTTAGGAGAAAGTCACGCTGGATTCTGGCGGAAATCGCAACGGGGAAAGGGCCACAGAGGGGTAAAATGAGATGCCAAAACATTTATCTATCCGACCACTAGAGCCAGCGTTATGATTTCCAGCAATGATTTCCGCCCCGGTACAACCATTGAGCTTGATGGCTCTGTTTGGCGTGTTGTGGAATTTCTACACGTTAAGCCTGGTAAAGGGTCGGCCTTTGTACGTACCAAGCTCAAAAACGTGCAGTCCGGCAACACCGTAGAGCGCACTTTCCGAGCTGGAGAAACCGTTCCCCAGGCCGTGATTGAAAAGAAAGACATGCAGCACACCTACCGGGACGGCGACGACCTCGTCTTCATGGATATGGAGTCCTACGAAGAGGGTCGCCTCACCGCCGACGAAATTGGCGATCGGGTGAAGTATCTGAAGGAAGGCATGAGCGTCAACGTCGTCACCTGGAATGATCGGGTGTTAGAGGTGGAACTGCCCAATTCCATCGTCCTAGAGGTGGTTCAAACCGATCCCGGCGTGAAGGGCGACACCGCCACCGGAGGCACCAAACCCGCCATCGTGGAAACCGGAGCCCAGGTGATGGTGCCACTGTTCATCTCCATTGGTGAGCGCATTAAAGTAGACACCCGCACCGACGCTTACCTCGGTCGGGAATAGGCAGGAGTTGCCTTGGCCCTGGCTTTGGCTAGTGTCAAAGCGTTGGGATTCAGAGAAGCCGGGTTGCTCCTAAAATCGGGAATCACCGGGATATACGCACGATGGTAGTGAGGGTTGCTCCGTGGAACTAAACGTAAACGAACTAAGAGAATTGGTCGCCGCCCTGAGCCAGAGCGATGTGGCCGAATTGACCCTGAAAAGCTCCACCTTTGAGCTAACCCTCCGCAAGCAAGGAGTGGTAACGGCGACGACTGTACCCACCGTGGTGGTGGCTTCCGAAGCGGTGGCTCCGGCTCCGGTCAAACCCGTGGACGTGGCGGCCCCCGTTGCAGAATCGGCGGCTCCGGCATCTCCCCCAGCGGCTCCCCCCGGCAAACACTCCGACCTGCTGACGATCAGTTCCCCCATGGTGGGTACCTTCTACCGCTCTCCCGCCCCGGACGAACCGCCCTTTGTCAACGTCGGCGACCGAGTTAGCACGGGCCAAACGGTGTGCATCATCGAAGCCATGAAGCTGATGAATGAGCTAGAAGCCGAGGTTTCTGGGGAAATCGTGGAAATTCTGGTCAATAATTCTGAACCCGTAGAATTTGGCCAAGCTCTGATGTTGGTGCGCCCTAACTAATCGCCAAGCTCCCGGAAGACCTCACCCCCGACTCCTCTCCTCCTAGGAGAGGGGAGCCGGAAGTCCTTCAAAATCCCTCTCCCTTGGGGAGAGAGATTTTGGGCGAGGTCAGAGCGTGGCACAAAAAGACGTTTGTGGTCTACTGAGGATGCCTAAGAATCCGCTGTAATGTATCCAAGGCACAGGGGGTTTCACAGTGGCTCAAGGAGATTAACTGGTGAATCAACTAACCGTAGATCAACAGATCATCGTGCCCTTAGACTTGCCCACGGCTGAGGCGGCGTTGGCTTTGGTGGATAGCCTCCCCCAGGTCAGCTTTTGGAAGGTGGGTCTAGAACTGTTCATCAGCGCTGGGCCAAGCATCCTGGGGGAACTCAAGGCCAGGGATAAGCGGATTTTCTTAGATCTCAAACTCCACGACATCCCCAACACCATGGCCGGAGCCTGTGCCGCCGCCACTCGCTACGGGGTGGATATTATGACTCTCCACGCCGCCGCCGGGAAGGCCGCCCTTGGTGCCGCCCTCGCCGCTGCCCAGGCCGAAGCCGACGCTCACCACATTCCCCTGCCGCTGATTGTGGCCGTTACCCTGCTTACCAGCATTTCCGCCGAAGCCCTGTCCTCGGAACTGCGGGTACCCCTGACCGTTGGCGATTACGCCCTACAACTGGCGCAAATAACCCAGGAAGTTGGCCTCGGCGGCGTGGTGTGTTCGCCCCAGGAAGTGCCCCACATGCGCCAGGTGCTATCGCCCAACTTCGCCCTGGTTTGCCCTGGTGTACGCCCCACCTGGGCCAGCGCCAACGACCAACAGCGTACCCTCACCCCCGCCCAAGCCCTCCAGGCGGGAGCCACCTATCTCGTCATCGGTCGGCCCATCACTGCCAGCCCCGACCCCGCCGCCGCCTTCCAATGCATCTGCGACGAATGCACCACCGCCCTCGCCTAGGGGCTAACCTATAGGGTGTCATCCCTAAACCTGCCCCATGCCCCCAGGCTTCAACCGTAGTCGATCACAAAAATGCCTCTGGGCCTTGGCTTGGCCCTCTCCTAAGTTGGGAGAGGGATTTAAGGTGAGGGCCAAGCTCAGGGCCATCAAAAAAGGTTGCGGTCTCCTGATCCTAGCCGTTGGGGCCGTGGTGATGTCCTGGCCCCAAGCCGCCCTAGGGCAATCCATCGAACCGACCCAGATCCTCGATTCCAGGCCACTCGATGCTGCCAGTGATGACACCAGTGGGGAATGGGGCGATCCCCTGCCTGCGGATTCTGAAACCGCTGATCCTGAATCAGCCAATCCTGAATCAACCGATCCAGCCATTGAATCCGAATCATCGCCCACGGTGGAGGCCAGTGATCCGGTTTATCTGCGCCCCTCGGAGGCTTGCCCAGCGGAGTATGAAACCCTGGTGGCAACTCTGCTGCGGGACTTGCCCCAGTATGCCAACCTGGTGGTGGCCCGGAGTTTTCGTCCGTCTATGGTGAATCCGGCGACCGAGGTCAACCGTCCAGCTATGCCCCCAACGCCCAGCCCCGTGGGAACGATGCTGATCGCCAGTCAGCCCGATTTTGAGCCGATAGATTTGTCAGAACGGGCCTTTGGGACAGGCGTCAATTCAGACTCAGACCTGCGTCAAGTGTTTTTTACCACCTTGGAGCGGCAGTATCTCAGCAATCAGGTGGTGTCGTTGCAGCAGTTCCACTGGCTGTTTTTGGTGCAGGCCGAAGATGGCTGGCGTTCGGTCTTGCTGTATTCCAGCCTGGGGGGCGATCCCGCTAGAGACGTGGCTGACCAACGGTTGACGCCACCCCAGGAAAGCAGCCAGGGCGTGGTGGGGCAGGCGGTGCGGCTATGGCTGCGGGATTGTCGAGCCGGGGCGGTGTTTCCTTCGGCGTTACCCAATCGGTGAGACTAGGGCGGGTTCTGGAGTGTGGACGGGGTTGTACAAGGTATTCCGCTGCTGGATGGGACGACCGAGGGAGGTGATGGCTCCCCGTAGTTCAGCGACGGTCATGCAGGTGCCGCCCTGGGCTCCGGCCATGGAGGTGATGTGTTCTTCCATGAGGGTGCCGCCGAGGTCGTTGCAGCCCCAGCGCAGGGCTTCGGTGGCCCCAGCGAGGCCCAATTTCACCCAACTGGGCTGGTGATTGGGGATCCAGTTGCCCAGGTAAATTCGGGCTACGGCGGTGAGCTTCAATGCATCGGCCAGCACGGGTTGATCGCGTCCTACCCGACGGCGCAGGGGTTTGGGCGCTTCTTGGCCCACAAAGGGCAGCAGGATAAATTCCGTGATGGCGGCTCCGGTGTCATGGTTCAGGGCCATGTTCTGCAACTGGCGAAGCTGATCGAGGTGGTGGATTTGCTGGGCTGGGGTTTCGATGTGGCCCGAGAGCAGGGTGCTGGTGGTGGGTAGGCCAATTTGGTGGGCTAGTCCGACGATTTCTAGCCAGGTGGCGCGGTCGATTTTCTCAGGACACAGCACCCGCCGCACCTCGTCATCTAGCACCTCCGCCGCTGTTCCGGGCAGCGATCCCACCCCCGCCCCTTGCAAGGCTGCTAGGACTTCGACGTAGCTCAGGCCATCCTCACGGGCGATGAACTGCACCTCTTGGGGGGAAAAGGCGTGGAGGTGAAGCCGGGGAAACTGGGCTTTAATCGTGTCCACCAGTTTGAGGTAATAGCCTAGGGAGGTGCCCTTCACCTTGGCGTAGGGATTGAGGCCACCCTGCATACAAATTTCCGTTGCGCCCTGGGCCACGGCATCGGTGGCCTTGGCGAGGATGGTGTCAAATTTCAGCCAGTAGGAGCCGGTTTCGCCCTGATCCCGCCGAAAGGCGCAGAAGCTACAGTGCTGCTCGCAAATGTTGGTGTAGTTGATGTTGCGGTTGATGACGTAGGTGACGGTATCGCCCACCTGGCGCTGCCGCAGGGCATCGGCTACGGATCGTAATGCCTCGATATCAGCGGGCTGTTCCGCTTGCAGCAGGGCCAAGCCCTCTGATGGGGTGAGATCGGCTCCGGCTAAGGCCCGATCTAGAATGGCTTGAATTCCTATGCCCATGGTGCTTACACCTAATCCTTATGCCCTAGGGCTGTCCGCCGGCCCATCCTAACTATAAACCCAGACCCTCAAGCCCTGGCCTCTGGTTCACCTGAGACGATGGCAAACCAAGGTAGATCACCCAAGGTAGATCAGTCGGCTGGGCGGTTATGGCAGACAGGATACCGACCCGATCATGGGCTTGGTGATCAACGCCTGGGGGGAGGGCTCGTCTCATTTTTTAACGCTAGGGCCGAGGGGGAGGGCGGCTCGGCTACCCTGTGAAGGGTTGGGGGGCGATGGGCCTTCAACGTGCGATGTCTTTTCCGTGGGGGGTATCTATGGCTGCTGCGCTGCCGTTTGTGATTCAAAAGTTTGTCTTTCAGCCCGATGGGCAAGTGAGCATCGTTAACCTGGACGACTCGGAGGGCACACCGGGCCAGATTCCGGGCTACTTTGTGATGAGTAGCGCCACGCCTGATATTGACCCCCAACCCCCGGCTGACCCGAGGGGGAATCAGGCTAAAAAATGGATGTCGAAGCAGGCCGCCCATGGGTGTCTAGAGTTAACCCCAGAAGAGCAGCAACAGTATGCTCAGCAAGGGGTGAAGGAGATTGCTGATCACCTGCATCGGATCATGGCCAGCAACCCAGCGGGCGGCGCGGAGTTGGTGATTACGGTGCATGGCTACAACACGAGTCGCCGGGGGGCGCAGGCTTGGTATGGCAATATTTTCAAATACGTGAATCGCCATGATCCAGCCATCATGGCTAACCCTAACCAGGTGTTGATTGGCTATCGCTGGCCCTCGGAAAATGTGAAGCTAGGCCGATTTCTAGAGGCGCTGTTGGCCCTGCCACCCTTGCCCCGCGATATTTTTATGACCGGGGTTGTGGGGTTTCTTCTATTCGTGGGTTTTCAGATTTTCGCCCTAGATAGAAGCCTGTGGGGAGGAGTGCTGAGTGTGGCCTTTGGGGTAGCCACGGCCCTGGGGCTGCTGATGTTTGCCCTGGTGGTGTTG
>JALQST010000102.1 GCA_023264315.1 Nodosilinea sp. BSH.14 | reverse complement strand
GGGCCAACCCTGGCTCCGGCGGCTACGGTGCTATCAGAAATGACCGAAAAGGTGATGGTAGTGTTCGGCCCAATCTGGCTGTCTTCGATCATGGAACCGGGGCCGATGCGACTTCCGGGGCCGATGGAGGTTTTGCCGCGCAGGTGGGTTTGGGGTTCAATCACCACGTCGGGTTCGATGTGGACGGTGGTGTCGATGGTGATGCTGTCGGGGTCGATCAGGGTAACGCCAGCGGCCATCCACTGGGTTTTGATCCGCTCTTGCAGGATGGCGTAGGCTTCGGCGAGTTGTTGGCGACTGTTGATGCCAAAGATTTCCTGGCAGTCCGCCACATCCACGGCCATGGCGGGGCTGAGGTCTTTCACCACGTCCGTCAGGTAGTATTCCTGCTGGTCGTTGTCCGATTGCAGGTGGGGCAGCACCTCCATCAGTTTGGGCCAGTTAAAGCAGTAGACCCCGGCATTGATGCGCGGATTTTGCCGCTGGGCGGGGCTGCAATCCCGGTGCTCCACAATTTCGGTGACGATGCTTTGCTCGGTACAGAAGACGCGACCATAGCCCGTGGGGTCAGCAAATTGGGCCGTTAGCAGGGTGGCTGCGTTGCCGTTATCCCGATGGGTTTGCACCAGGGTGTAGATGGTTTCGGGCCGCAGCAGGGGCACATCGCCGTTCAGCACCAGCAAATCGCCCTCAAAGCCTTCTAGGTGAGGAATCACCTGCTGCACCGCATGGCCTGTTCCCAACTGTTCCGACTGGTGAACAAAGGTTAAGTTCGGAATGTGAGCCAAGGCCGCTTGCACCTTCTCCTGGCCAAAGCCAACGATGACAAAAATGCGCTCCGGCTGAATCGCCGCCAGCCCGTCCAGCACCCGCTCCACCATGGATTTGCCCCCCACCGAATGCAAAACCTTCGGCAGGTCAGACTTCATGCGGGTGCCGCGTCCGGCGGCGAGAATGACAACGGCAACCATGGCAGTAGGCTCCCTCTAGGCGTGGTGCTGCACAAGGGAGTATACAGCATTTCCTGACATCGCAAGCCACCGCCAAGGCTTGAAAATCAAGGGTTTTACACCATTTCTATAATCCCCATCATGCCCTGATCTTCGTGGTCGAGGAGGTGGCAGTGGTAGACAGTTTTGCCTGCGAAGTCCCGAAAAGGAATGCGGATCCGTACGGTTTCGTAGGGGCGCAGGTTGACGGTATCCCTCCAGGCGGGTAGCGGTTCTGGCTGGCCGTTGTGGCTGACCACCTGAAACCAATTAGTGTGCAAATGAAAGGGGTGATCCATGCCCGCCTTGTTAACCAGCACCCAATCCTCCACGGTGCCCACGTTGACCTGGGTATCGATGCGATGGTGGCCAAAGGCACGACCGTTGATGAGAAAGGGATCACGGGTTTCGGGATCGATGCCGTGGTCAAACACAAACTCTCGGACGATGGCAGGTTCCGGCAGAGTTTCCACGGTGCCCAATGCCGTCGGGAAGTTCACCAACATCGAAGTTCCCGATTCGCTGGCTGTCGTCCCGGCATAATCCAAGGTGGCGATGGTTTGGGGCTCCTCCGTGGTATCGGTTCCGTGATTTTGTCCCATCGACTTCGCCATGGCGGCAATGCCTCGGTCGTAGGGCAGGCTCAACAGGGCATAGCTATCGGGAGGCTGATCCCCCGGCACCAGCAGATCCGCCCGTTCTCCAGGGGCCAACACCACCGAGTCCTGAGCCACTGGAGCCGCCAGGGAACGCCCATCCGTGGCCACCAACCACCAGGGATGATCCGCCAACTGAAGCTGATAGACGCGGGAGGCCGACGCATTGAGAATCCGCAGCCGCAGCAAGCCCCCGGCAAAGACATCAAACCGAGGGTGTAGCTGGCCGTTGACGGTGATCAAGTCCCCCTGCCGTCCCCACATGCGAAAGGGGGGCGTCGGTTCCTGCACGTTGCCCTGGCGGTCGAGGTCAAAATCTTGCAGCACTAGCACCGCTTCTTGGGCCGCTTGCAGTTCCGGTGGTTCATCTTTCCCCCGCACCAAAATCGTCCCCGCTAGGCCATGGAAGACCTGGGAAGCAACCAATCCATGGACATGGGGGTGATACCAAAAGAAACCGCTGGGGTGCTGGTCGGGAATTTGGAAGTCGTACAGCGCTGTTTCTCCTGGGACGACGGTGCGGAAGGGATCATCGGCCAAGCCCGTGGGGGGCAGGTGCAGCCCGTGGTAGTGCAGGTTCGTGGGCTGATCGAGGGCGTTGGTGAAGCGAATCTGCACCCGATCCCCAGGGCGTACCTCAAGCTGGGGGCCAGGGATTTGCTGGTTGTAGGTCATCAACTCGGCGGAGCGTTCGCCCAAGGACACCCGCCCCAGGCTAGCGGTGAGGTCTATAGCTAGGAGTCCGCCCTCACTGCGGTAGATCGTGGGGGTCGTTGGGGTGTTGGCCAACCGCGCACACCGACCCACTAGAGGCATTCCCGCCACCGCCGCCATCAGGGATAAAAAACGCCGTCGTTCCATGCTGTTTCGTTGGCTGGGGTTCACTGCATTTTGGTGAGTTATGTCTGTGGACGATGGAGTTTGGCACGGTCACCAGAACACGATGGGGTGAATGGGGCCATCCATCCCCCTAGAAATAGGCTAACGTTTTCCTAAGGCTTGCGACTGACTAGGGCTTGAGATATCACTATGACCCCAACCCCATCATCTAAACCGGAACCGACCCTACAGGATGTGCTGGATCGGTTGACCACGCTGAGCACTGAACTCGACGAGGTCAAACACAGCCAGGATGAGATGCGGCGCAACCAGGATGAGATGCGGCGCAACCAGGATGAGATGCGGCGCAACCAGGATGAGATGCGGCGCAACCAGGAACAAGGGCAGCAGTGGCAAGACCGCACCTGGGATGTGGTGAAGTGGGTCGGCGGCATTAGTGCGGGGCTCGCCATTAGTGCGTCGATTGCCTTGGTGGGCATTGTGCTACGGCAATTGGGGCAGTGACGGAGGAATCCGGCGCTCCGGTATTTTTCGCGGAAGCCTGGGGGATAGTAGCACCATAGGACGGGCTAGCCTTTAGGATCAACTTCTAGGGCCAACGTTTGAAACAGTGGGGGTGTCCGATGGCGGTGTCCATGCGTCAGCAGATTGTCTTGATTACCGGAGCCAGTAGCGGCATTGGGGCGGCCTGTGCGCGGCTGTTGGCCCAGGACGGGGCAAGGCTGATTTTGGCGGCGCGGCGGGCAGAGAAACTTCAGGCGTTGGCGGCGGAATTGCAGACCCAGTATGGGGTTGAATCGCTGACGTTAACCCTGGATGTGTGCGATACCTCGGCGGTGCAGGCGGCAGTGGATGGCCTCCCGCCCGAGTGGCAAGCCATTGACGTACTGATTAACAATGCGGGCCTCAGCCGGGGGCTAGATAAGCAATACGAAGCGCCCCTGCAAGACTGGGAGGAAATGATCGACACCAACGTGAAGGGCTTGCTGTATGTGAGCCGAGCGGTGGTGCCGGGAATGGTGGCGCGGGGGCGGGGCCATGTGGTGAATGTGGGCTCCATTGCCGGACGGCAAACCTATCCCGGCGGCAGTGTCTACTGTGCCACTAAGGCGGCGGTGAAGTCGCTCTCGGAGGGCTTGAAGCTCGACCTGCTGGGGACTCCGGTGCGCGTGACCAACGTGGAGCCGGGGTTTGTGGAAACGGAATTTAGCGACGTGCGCTTCCGGGGCGACACAGAGCGGGCCAAACAGGTTTACCAGGGCATGGTGCCGCTGACGGGGGAAGACATTGCCGACAGCATTCTGTTTGCCATTACCCGACCGCCCCACATCAACATCAGCGAAATTTTCCTGATGCCCACCGACCAATCTTCGGTTTTTCATGTCCATCGCCGCCCTACGGAACCCTAGGCACTGGGGGAAAGACGGCGATCCGTGGGCGCATCCTCCATCAGCAGGGTGCGGATGAAGCGGGCAAGGGCGCGTTGGGCGAGGCCAGAGACTACTTGTTGCCCCATCGCCTGGGTTTCGGATTTGAACAGCACCGTGGGAATGCGGGTCGCGACCTTGGCGGCATCAAAACCCTGGGTATCCTTGAGGATTTCGAGGATCCGCAGCAGGTGACCGAGATCGCTGTCGGGGGCGGGGGCGAGGTTGACCGCAGTTTCCTTGGGTTTGAGACCCAGGCGGCGCTGGACAGAATTTGTGACGGTTTGCAGGGTGTTGTGACCCAGCAAGTCCAGGCTGTTGACCAGTTCAGACACGATGCGATCCCGCAGGAAGGAACCCCGGTCAGAAAAGAGAAATTCTAGGGTTTGGTCGAGGACTTGGTCAAGGTCGTAGTCGTCGTTGCCACGGGCGTTGCGGAGTAGGTTTTCTAGGCGGTTCCAGCGGAAGCTACCGTCTTTAAAGAGGAGATCCTGCAAGGATGACCGGAGTTCCGGCGACGGATCGGTCAGCAAGCGCTTGGCCACGTAGGGGTAGGCTTTGCTGAGCACTTTGAATTCGGGATCCACGTTGATGGCGATGCCTTCCAGCGTCACCAAAGAGCGGATAATCAGGGCGTAGTAGGCGGGCACTCGGAAGGGGTATTCGTACATCAGGGCCGAAAATTCGTCGGTGATGCTTTTGAAATTCAGCTCGGCGACGCTGGCCCCCAGGGCGTTGCTAAACACCTCGGCGAGCGCGGGAATGATCGGCGTTAAATCCGTGTCGGGGGTGAGAAATTCCAGCTTCACGTAGTCCCCGGCCAGCCCTTCAAAGTCGCGGTTGACCATATGCACCACGGCTTCGATCAAGCCGTAGCGCTGCTGGGGTTTCACCTCGCTCATCATGCCAAAGTCGAGGTAGGCGAGCTTGCCATCGGGCATGGCCAGCAGGTTGCCGGGGTGGGGGTCGGCGTGGAAGAAACCATGCTCAAGCAATTGCCGCAGGGAACACTGCACCCCCACATCGATCATGCGGGTGGCGCTGATGCCGAGGCGGTTTAGCTCATCGATGCGGGTGAGTTTGATGCCGTCGATCCATTCCATCGTCAGCACCCGCCGCCCGGTGTATTGGGGGTAGATGTGGGGTACGTAGATGTCGGGCAGGTGGCCGTAGAGTTGGCCGAAGCGCTGGGCATTTTCCCCTTCGTGGGTGTAGTCCATTTCCTCGAAGATGCGCTCGCCAAATTCGTCCATGATGGCGACCAGATCGCTCCGCACGCGGGACACTCGATGGGTTACAAACTGGGCAAGGCGACGCAAAA
This sequence comes from Nodosilinea sp. BSH.14, assembly GCA_023264315.1. Classification (GTDB taxonomy): domain Bacteria; phylum Cyanobacteriota; class Cyanobacteriia; order Phormidesmidales; family Phormidesmidaceae; genus Nodosilinea. Next base: position 4,050 of record JALQST010000102.1, on the reverse strand, counting down.
TAAACAGATCAAGCGTAATTCGACCCGCTAACCCGGGGCGCTGAACCTTCACCGCAACGGCTTCCCCAGTTTTGAGGCGACCCTTGTAAACCTGTCCTAAAGAAGCAGCAGCAACGGGATCAGGCGACAGTTCGGCATAGATGTCGCTGGCGGGGGCACCCAGTTCCATCTCAATGAAGTGGAGGGCGAGATCGTTGGAAAATGGAGGCAGTTGGTCTTGCAGGCGAGTGAGTTCTTCTAAAAACAGGGGCGGCACCAGGTCGGGCCGGGTGGAGAGGGCTTGGCCAATTTTGATGTAGGCGGGGCCGAGACGGGTCAGCATTTCCCGCAGTTGGGTAGCCCGCTGTTGTTCGCGTTCGGTACTGCGTCCGCCGCGACGATCTAGCCAAAGCTGGGCGAAAAAGGTGATCAGCGGCAAAAAGATTGCCACAAACCGCGAGAGCACCTGAAACGGACGCTTGCGGTAGTAGGCGGCGATGGTATCGGGGTCATAGCCCACGCCCTCGAAGGGATCCTGGCGGTTGGGCCGTCCGGCGTTGGCATAGCTGGCATTCTGGGATCGCTGAACCAACGACAGGGTCTCAACGATGGGTTCACTGTCTACGGTGATGGTGGCTATCGCCTCTTCACGGTCACGAATCTTCCCGGTGGAAGGGATGTCTGCTGCCACGGTCTCTGCTGCCACGTTAGAAGTCATAGTTAACCCAGTGCTAGAGCCAGGAGCTACGGGGGCGTATGAACCCCGAAGTCTTCCCGTAAACTATTGTAACGGTGTCTTGGCAAGGGGGCCGTAACCCAAACTGAGGTTCCCTCGAAGGCACGATGACCGACTACCGGCGATGGAAGGGCAGATTGATCTGGAGAAATTCGTGGTAAGGATGGTCTCGCTCTAGGGTAGCGGTGTTTGTTAAGCGATAGATCGATGGGGGCGGTAGGCCGTTGAACCAGCTATAGGTGACATCGACGTAGTGGCCCATGTTTTCCATCACTAGGTGATCGCCCACCTGAAGGGGCTGGGCAAATTGGTAATACTCCTTGGAATCGCAGGTGGCGCAGGACAGACCGCCAATGCGATAGGTACGGCCACGGTCTGCGTCGGTCAACTGAGCGTAGTCCGCTGGGGAAACGTAGGTTGCGCCTGTGATCGTCAGCGGTAGATCCGCCAGCAGTGACCCGATTAAAAAGTCGTTCAAATGGGCGCGGAAGGAGCAGTCGATAATGGCCGTGGCAATGCCGCTAGGGCGGACAATGTCCCGCACCGTGGTGACGAGTTGAGCCGACTCCCAAAACCAGGCGGCACCGGGTTCTAGAAAGAGTTCTAGGTGGGGATGGGCTTGCTTCAGATCGGCGATTACCTTACCCAGACACTCATCCTCGTAGTCCTCAGCGGTCATCAAATGGCCCCCACCCAGGTTGAGGTACTGCACCTGGGAAAGCCAAAGGCCGCCCTCCCGTAGCAGCACGTCCACCACCTGGGCCAAGTCCGCCGCTCCATTTTCGCAGAGGACATGGGCGTGGAGTCCAACGATGAAGTCCGGCAGTTTTGGGGGCAGTTCCGCCAGGGGCACCCCAAACCGACAGCCCTTCGCTCCGGCGTCGTAGTCGCTGTGGGAGGAGACTTGCACCAACGGGTTCACCCGAATCGCCGCCGCAAGGCCCGCCGCCGCCGCCCTCGGCCCAAACTGCGCCGCCTGACGCAGGGAATTGAAGGACAAATGCCCCACCCCTTGGGCAATTTCCTCCCATTCTTCCTCGGCAATAGCAACGAAAAATCCGTGGGCCGGCACCCCAGGGAAAAGAGTCTGGGCCAGCCGCAGTTCGCCGATGGAACCCACTTCAGGCATGAGCCCCGGCACATCCGACAGCACCCCCAGCCCCGCATAGGACGCCTTCATCGCCAGCAGGGGCGTGAACCCGTAGCGTTGCCCCAGGGATTGAATCCGCTCGGCGTTGGCTCGCAGACGAGCATCGTCATACACCAAAGCCGGGGTGGTGACGGCGGCAAGCAGGGAGGGCAGCGGCGCAGGAAGGGACATGGCGTTAGTGGGTGATTTCAAATTCGGGATAGGCATCCATGGCGTGTTCGCCCAGGTCGAGGCCGTTCTCCTCCTCGGCGGCGGAAACCCGAATGCCGATGGAGGCTTTGATGATCAGCCAACTCACCAGGCTAAACAGCACGGTAAACGCGGCAACGGCCATAATCCCCAGCAGTTGAATCAGGATTTGAGCCCGCTCGCCGCCCGGGAACAGCCCCGCCAGGGGGCCGCTATCGGTGCCGTACCAGGGGTAGACACTGGGGCCGGTGATGGCCACTAATCCCGCCAGAACACCGTTGATAATCATCGACAGGTCGGGCTTGGTGAGGTAGATCCAGGAGGTGACGGTGGCGGCCAGGGCACCCATGGCGGCGGCCAGGTTAGTGGCTAATGGCGAAGGGGTCGGCGGCCATGGTGGAACCGGGTTTAAACCCAAACCAGCCCAACCATAGGATCACACAGCCCAGGGCAGAAATGCTGAGGTTGTGCCCCGGCATGGCCATCGGGCGCTGTTGGTAGCGCCCGAGGCGAGGGCCAAGCAGCAGTGCCCCAATCAACGCTGCCCAACCGCCGACGGAATGTACCACGGTAGAACCTGCGAAGTCGTAGAACCCCACATGGGCCAAAAAGCCGCCACCCCAAATCCAGTGGCCCGTAATCGGGTAGGAGATGCCCACCAGCAGCAGGCTAAACACAAAGAAGGCGAGGAACTTAATCCGTTCGGCCACGGCCCCAGAAACGATAGTGGCGGCGGTTCCAGCAAAGGCCAACTGAAAGAAAAATTTGGCCTTGAGGGGCACCCCGGCCCAACTGAGGGCGTCGTAGGCTCCTTGGTAGTTGGCTCCGGTGGCGGGGCTGTTGTCGGCACCGCTGAGGAAAAAGCCAGAATACCCAAAAATCCCGTTGCCATCGCCAAACATCAGCCCAAAGCCCAGCACCCAAAAGGCCAGGGTAGACAGGCCAAAGACAATCAGGTTTTTGGCCAGCAGGTTCACGGCGTTTTTGCTGCGGCAGAACCCGGTTTCTAACATGCAGAATCCGGCGTTCATAAAAAACACCAGAAACCCCGCTACCAACACCCACAGGGTATCCAGCGCCACCTGAAGGGAGACCGGGGGTAGGGCGGCACCGGGGTTCGCCGCTGGATCGCCCTGGGCCAACACCGCCGGACTCATCCCCAGGGCACCGCCTATCCCTAACCCCACAACCCAGGTGAGGACAGTCATCCATCGTTTTCGGGTCCTGGCCTTCAGAGCCAGATCCCCACCGCTGCGCTGCTGCATCAAGGTTCCGGTCTCCAACACCACATCTTTCAGGACTATAGCAACTGTCCAACGTTCTGAAGTAAACGTTCCAGAGTTGGGGGGGCTTGGAGCCCCATCCTTTCCCTGCGGTGGAGCCCCATTCCTACCCGTCCAAACTGGGAGGACCCTTGTATTCTGGTAGTAGCGGATTGATGGCAGGGAGCCCCCCATGAGTGAATGGCTTGACCACAGCGTGATTGTTGATGTGGACGTTCCGGTAGAGACCGCCTGGTCTCTCTGGTGTAACCTGGAGCAGATGCCGAAGTGGATGAAGTGGATCGATTCCGTCCGCATCCCCCCCGAAACTCCAGAACTGTCGGAATGGAAACTGGCTTCACGGGGGCTGGAGTTCACCTGGCGCTCTAAAATCACTAACTTGGTCGAAAACCAAATCATCCAGTGGGAAGCCATTGACGGTCTGCCCAACAAAGGGGCCATTCGCTTCTACGACCGCAAGGAAGGCCAATCCAGCGTCAAACTAACGGTATCCTACGCCATTCCCGCCATTATCAAGTGGATGGATGGACTCTTCCTAGGACGCCTCGTTGAGGCCACCCTTCAGTCCGACCTCAACCGCTTCCGGGACTATGCCGAGACCCACCATCACCCCCCTGCGGCCTAGGGATGGGTGGGGGTGATGGGTGGCATCCAGCAAAGCCTTGATCAACTTGCCCTAGAGACCCTCTTTTTGCAGGATTTGGGCTGGGACC
>JALQST010000101.1:238-9350 GCA_023264315.1 Nodosilinea sp. BSH.14 | reverse complement strand
GGGAGATCCGAGGCTATGGGCGGCACCGGTGGGGATGGCCGCCGGTGTCCCGGGCAACCCTTGGGGCATTGGCAACCCGGATCTCAAGGGCGGCTGCATTCCTGCTGGGTGATCTGGGCCTCCTGGGGGGGGGCTAGGCTTGACCCGAAAACTCGGCAAGGCAGTGGTCTTAGCTGCAGATGGGGCGGTGGATGATGGGGCCGACGGCATCCCAGCGTTGGATCGATCCGCCTCACTCCTGGGCGAGCCAAAGTCGGGGGTCATGTGCTTGTACTGCCGCCACTGGTTGCGGCGACGCGACACCGACGAGGCTCGATTCCGCCAATCGCTATCGGCGGATCCTACCCCATTGAAATCGCCGAAACGGTCGGACAACTCCGAGTCTCCAGGGGAGCTAGGCCGAGACGGAGGGTTGGAAAAGTCGTCGTACTGTGCCATGGCGATGCTGTACCGTCGAGATGAGACGCGGGCGAGAGGATCTACGAGCGGGCCGTCCATAGAGGGATGCAGAATGTCCGAAACGATGTCCGAAAGCCAGTCAGGAACCTTAGGAAGACCGAGGGCCGTGGGTGATAGCCCAGTTGACCTGCCGCAAAATGCCCCTAAGCATAGCCAATTCCTGGGAATTTGGGTCAGCCCGGTGCAACAATTGCCGCAACTTGGCCATGCGACTGGCCGCAGTATGGGGGTAAAGATAACCGATCTTGAGCAAAAGCGTCTCTAGGTCTTGGTGAAACCCGTCAATTTGATCCAATTGGGCGGGTTGATCCAGGCTCGCAGGCGCACTGGGGGGATCTGATGCACCCGTAGCACCGGCAAACCCGACCTGGGCTGAGGCTCCTAGGCGAGGGAAACTCGACCCTGGCCATGGCCCCTGGAGAGCCGTGACCTGACGGTGGAGCAGATAAGCACACACCGCCACGGCCTGGGCCAGGTTGAGGGACGGATAGGCATCGCTGGCGGGAATCCGAATCCAGCGCTGGGCGTGGATCAGTTCTTCATTACTAAGGCCGCGATCCTCCGGGCCAAAGATCAGCGCGGTGCGGAGGGGGGCATGGGTCTCCCCAGCCAGGAGCCAGGGCAAGACCTCCTCCGGCATCTCCAGGCCGTGGCGCTGGGGATGGATGCGCCCGGTGGTGGCCGCTGCCCGCTGGCAGCCTACGAGGGCCTCCGGCAGGGTTGCCACAATTTGAGCTGCTTCCAAGACCTCCTGGCCATGCACCGCCATCCGCCATGCCTCCGGGCCAGCCGGGTCGCATTGGGGATTGACCAACACCAAATGATGCAGCCCCATGTTTTTCATCACCCGAGCCACCGATCCGACATTGATCGGCCCCGCTGGCTCCACCAGCACAATACGCACCTGCTCCAGTTGCTCTAACCCCAAGTCCTACCCCCCAACTCCCGACTCCCAACTCCCGACCTTATAACCCCCAACTCCCCTAAAATAAACACCGTATTCCTTAATATCCCAAACCCCAACCATGGCCAAAGTAACCTGGAACGGTGCTGTCCTCGCCGAAAGCGATCAATGCGAAACGGTGGAAGGTAATCTTTACTTTCCCCCCGCTGCCCTGAATATCGACTATTTTCGGCCTATTTCCCAAACCACCGTCTGCGGCTGGAAGGGAACCGCGAACTACTACGATCTCGTGGTGGATGGCCAAGTGAATGCGGGGGCTGCTTGGTACTATGCCGACCCCAAACCGGCGGCCAGCAATATCAAGGGCTACGTGGCGTTCTATCGCAATAAGGTCGCGATTGAAGCCTAGGCCGAAAACCCCGAGGATGCCTATTCCTGGCGGCGAATGTTGCCCGCTTTCACCCAGCCCTCAGCCCCGGATGCCGCCACCCGAACCTTGATCCAGCCCTGACCGGCGGGTTCCTCCAGCACCACGATCTCCGCATTGTAATCAACACCCCCTACTTGGCCATGCTCGGTGCCGGGGCCAGACCGAATGACGAGGCCAATGGGCTGCGAGACCACGGCGGCGTAGCTGCCCGGGGGTAAGGGCTCGTCGGTGGCTACCGGGGTGGGATCCGTGGCGACGGGTTCGACGACGGCGGGAGATGCCTCAATGGTCGGATCTGGGGCGGCCTCAGCGGGGGGCGTTGCCCCGGGGGCTTCAGCGGTGGAATCGGGTGGGGGCGGCGCGGGGAGTTCGCTGCCATAGAGGGGTTTCGGCGGTGGCACGGCCAATTTGGCCATGAAGTAGCGGGCCGTGGCCACCCCAGCGATGGACAGCATCGCCAGGGCAATGACGATACCCAGCACGAGCTTGGAGAGACCGGTTAAAAATCCTTTCATCGGCTTGGCAGGGGAGGGGTCGCGAATCGCTTGCCCATGGTACAGCACCCCTTGCGAATTGGCACTAGATTGAGGCGGTGAGGCCATAGGTCGTGACCTTCGGCAGGGGAACACGGCGACAGGGACGTTGTCCGGTTCCCTTGATCGGAATTCGACCTATGATGCAGGTTAGTTAAGGCTAGATAGCCCAAACTCTTCGAATCTAGGCGCGAATTTTCCTAGATTGGGCGCGTCGGTTTTCCTAGACTCTCCTGGTCCCGTGTGCATCGTTCCCTGTGATTCCCATGGCTTTTGTGCGATTTCCCCTAACCGCCATTACCACCCTAGCCCTCAGTGCCGCTGGCATCGGTGTTGACGGTGGGATGGTTGCCCCCATGGCCCTGGCGGATGAACCCCTCGCGGCTCCGGTCTTCTCCATCCCCGATCAGCTTCCGGCCAATACCCTGCTCCTGCTGGATGGATCCTCCAGTCTGGCGGACAGCAATGAGGAATTTCGCCAGCGGCTTCTGGCACGATACCCCGATCTCGCCGTTCAGATCACCGCCAGCGGCAGTGATGTAGCCCTGGAAAAACTGCGGCGTGGGGAGGTGGATGTGGTGGCCTTGGGGCGTCGTCTCACCCAGGCGGAACAGGATCAGGGCTTGGTGGAGGTGCCCATTAGCCGCGAGAAAATCGCCCTGATTGTGGGGCCAGATAATCCCCTGGGCAGCGGCATCACCCTCGAACAAGTAGCCCAGATGTTCTATGGCGACCTGGACAACTGGGCGGCGCTGGGCGGCCCCGATGTGCCCCTGCGGTTTGTGGATCGTCCTGAAAGCAGTGACACCCGTCAGGCTCTAGGGGGCTATCCTCCCTTCGCCGAACGGGGGCTTACTCCCGGCCCCACGGTGGTTCCCGTGGGGGAAGACAGCACCGTGGCGGTGATTGCGGCCCTGGGGCGTGATGGCCTGGGCTATGCGGTGGTGTCCCAGGTGCAGGGGCGAGACGATGTGCGAATGCTGACGGTGGACGAGGTGCTGCCCACCGATCCCCGCTATCCCTATTCCCAGCCCCGGGTTTATGTTTACAACACCCACAACCCCAGTCCGGCGGCGCTGGCCTTTTTGGGCGTGGTGAATACCCCGGCCAACCTAGTGGATTTCCCCAGTGATGATGGGGCCACATCCCCCGATCTGAGCCCGCTCCCGGCGGGGGATGCCGTCAATCATGACGCCGCATCCCCCGGGGGCGATCCGCCCTCCGGGGATGCCTGGGGTCGCCAAGGCCAAGCCTGGGGCTGGCTGTTGGCCCTTCCCCTGCTGGGGGGGGTGATCTGGTGGCTGCTCCGACAACAAGACCAGCGGGTCGTTCTCCCTCCGTCCGCTGAGACCCCGGGAGATACCTCGGGGCGCATTATCCTCACTCCCCGCCACTGCCGCCGTGCCTATGCCTACTGGGAGGTGTCCGATGAACGGCGCGCCCAACAGCGGGAACGGGGCGGGCGCACCCTCATGCTGCGGCTGTTTGATGTGACCGACCGGGATGGGGATCACCAGCCCCCCGCCCGCATTGAGGCGTTCCCCGTCACCGAAGACCAGCGGGATATCCACCTGCCTATCCCCACCGATGACCACGATTACCAGGTGGAACTGGGCTATGTGACCCAGGAAGACCACTGGCTGCCCCTGGTGAAATCGCCCCCGGTGCGGGTTCCGGCCTGTGAAACGGCACCCGTGGAGGCTGGCCCTGCGGCCTTGGCCCCAGGGGCACCCGAGACCGCGTGATCCCTGACGCCCTAACGCCCTGACGCCCTGACGCCCTGATCGACGACCCCATGATCTACAGCTTTGGCAGTCTCAATATGGATTTGGTGGCCCAGACACCCCACCTGCCCGCCCCGGGGGAAACCTGCCTGGGCAGGGCCTTCATCACGGTGCCGGGGGGCAAGGGGGCAAACCAAGCCGTGGCCGTGGCACGGTTGGGCGCACCCGCCACCATGCTAGGCCGGGTGGGCAACGACAGCTTCGGCCATAGCCTCATCCACAGCCTGACGGCGGCGGGGGTAGCCACGGAGACCCTTGGCGTGGATACCCAAGCGCCCACGGGCATGGCCCTGATTGTGATGGATGACGCTGGCCAAAACCAAATTGTGGTGGTGCCCGGAGCCAACGGCCAGGTGGGCCATCGGGAGGTACAGCATCTGGCGGAGCGACTGCGGGCGGGGGACGGGTTGCTCTTGCAATTGGAGGTGCCCCTGGAGTCGGTGGAGGAGGCCGCTCAGATGGCCCAGAGCAAAGGGGCTACGGTGATCCTCGATCCGGCCCCGGCCCCGGTGGCCCTGCCGGATACCCTCCTGGCCGCCACCGATTGGCTCACCCCCAACCAAGGGGAGGCGAGCCAACTGGTGGGCTTTGCCGTCACCGATGTGGCCTCGGCCTGGAGGGCAGCCCAATACCTGCGCCAGCTTGGCCCCCGCCAGGTGGTGGTGAAACTGGGGGCCGAGGGATCGGTGGTGGCCACCCCCAGCGGCGGCTTCCATCAACCGGCGATTCCCGTGGCGGTGGTGGATACCGTGGCCGCTGGGGATGCCTTTAACGGTGGCCTTGCCCTGGGCTTGGCGGCGGGGATGCCCCCCGAAACCTTGGTGCCCTGGGCCACCGCCGTTGCCGCCTACGCCGTGACCCAACCAGGAGCCCAGCGAGCCATGCCCACCCGTGCCCAGGCAGAGGCGTTGTTGGCCCACCTGCCGCCCCTGCGTCCCCTAGCCGGTTGATCTAGGATCACTCTTGGGGGTTCACCTGGATCCAAGCTTGAAATCAATGGCACACCTCAGTCCAAAGCGATAAAATGCCAAACGAGCGAGAGCCCGACTGTTTTTCCCGTCCCCCAGGGGGCGCGTCACCATGAGTGAGTTTGACCCACAGGACGCACGGATGTCGAGACGGTGGCTGCCCGGTCGGCCTCGGTCGCCTCAGGGGCTCCAGCGGCTGGGTCGGGTAGGCGGGCTAGTGGGCGGCATGGCCCTTTCCCTGGGGCTGGGCTGGGCTGGGGCGATGCCAGCGGCCCACGGCTCGGCCCAGAATCCCGTAATTCAGGTTGGCATTGTGCAGCGCTTTGGCGAAGAATGGCAGGATCGCCTAGTCATTGAAGCTCTGCCGGGGGAGCAGATTACCCTGCGGTTTGACACCGATGGCCAGTCCCAGACCGTGACAACAACGCGGGTTGTCCTCGGGTTAACGCCGACCCCCCTGCCGGAGGCCAAGCTGCAAGAGCGGGTGGTGCTGAGCAATCATCGCAGCTTTGAAAGTGCAGAATACAGCGCCCACGAATGGCGACAGCGGGGGATTGAGCCGGAAATTGCTCAACCGGGAGGCTGGGAAGTGTGGGCCAACCGCGACGCCTACAACAGTCCCCTGGTGCGGCGGCTGTTGGTGCAAAACCTGAGAGAGAACGGCTTTAACGAGGTGCATTTGGACAGCCGAGTGCTGGGCCAAATCCCCCGATCCTACTTTGAGGCCAACGGCTACCGCTACCACCGAGACACCCTGGATCTGCAATCTAGCAGCGGTGTCATGCGAGTGATTCAGTCCGGGGATGAGCCCGTGAACCGTACCTATAGCGGCACCCTGCGGCTTCAGCCCAACACCTACGGCACCTACACCCTGGTGAATGCGGTGCCCATTGAAACCTACCTGCGCGGGGTGGTGCCCCACGAAATTGGCCCTGGTGCCCCCGTCCCTGCCATCGAGGCCCAGGCGATTTTGGCCCGCACCTATGCCCTGCGCAACCTGCGCCGCTTTGACATCGACGACTACCAACTCTGTGCTGACACCCAGTGCCAGGTCTATCGCGGCCTAACGGGTACGGCCCCGGTAGCGGATCGGGCCATTGTGGCCACCCGGGGCCAAGTCCTCACCTACCAAAACGAACTGGTGGACGCCCTCTATTCCTCCACCACGGGCGGTGTTACAGCCGCCTTCAGCGACGTGTGGAACGGCCCCGACCGTCCCTACCTGCGCTCCGTGGTAGATTCCGTCACCGGATCCTGGGACTTGACCCAACGGCCCCTCAACCGAGAGGAGAATATTCGGGCGTTCCTCGCCCTAGAGCGGGGCTTTAACGAAGAAACCTGGCGGCTGTTCCGCTGGCGCAATGACAGCTCCCTCACTGAAATTACCCAAGACCTCAAAACCTTCCTGGGCCGTCGTCAGCACCCCCTGGCCGGGTTCACCCAAGTCCTGGGGATGCGGGTGGCTGAGCGGGCTGCATCGGGTCGGGTGCAGGCCCTAGACATCGAGACGGATCTGGGGGTCGTGCGTCTGCACAAGGACGAAATTGTCCGGGTGTTAACGGCTCCCCGCAGCCTGTTGTTTTACCTTGACCCCCTTTACGCCACGGCGTCGCCGTCTGGGGCCGCGTCCAGTGCCCCCACGCCGACGGCCCCCATCCTCACGGGCTATCGCTTTGTGGGTGGCGGTTGGGGCCATGGGGTTGGCCTCAGCCAAACCGGGGCCTACCGTCTCGGGAATTTGGGATGGAGCCATGGCCGGATTCTTCAGTTTTATTACCCCGGTACCACCCTCCAGCCAATCAGCCCTACCCTCGTGTTTTGGCGAGATCCCCTCGCTAGCCCTGCGCCGTCGCCCTAGTCGTTGCCAATGCTATGTCCTACGCCAATGTCGGCCCTCAACCCGAGCCCACCCCACCCCCGGCGGGCCAGGTTCCCCGCTTTTGGGTGCGGTTTTGGGGCGTGCGGGGCAACATTCCCGCCCCCGGCCCCGATACCGTGCGCTACGGCGGCAATACGGCCTGTGTGGAGGTGCAGGTAGCCGATCAACGGCTGATTTTCGACGCCGGTACCGGGTTGCGATCCCTGGGAATGCAGTTGGCCGCCCAGGGGGGGCGGTGGCAGCCCACCTGTGTTTTACCCACACCCACTGGGATCGCATTCAGGGATTTCCGTTTTTTGGCCCCGCCTTTGATGCCAGCAGTCGGCTGCATATTTACGGAGCCGCCGCGCTCAATGGAGCGTCGATCAAGCAACGGCTGACCGAACAAATGCTGCGGCCCAACTTTTTTCAGCCGTTGCAAACCATGACCGCCGCGCTCACCTTCCACAATATCCAGCCCGGTAGCCCAATTTCGGTGGGCGAGGTGCGGGTGGACACCATGTGTCTCCATGTCCACACCTCGGCCCTGGGCTATCGGGTGAGTTGGCAGGGCAAGGCCATGGTCTACGCCAGCGACACCGACCCCACCGCTGAAACCCCCGACCCCAATCTGCTCTTCCTCGCCGCTGGAGCCGATCTGCTCATTTTCGATGGCACCTACCTCGATATGGCCTATCACGATCCCGAAAGCCACCACCAGGCTCCCTGGGAGATGGGGGTGGCCATTGCCAAAACCACGGGGGTAAAACGGCTCTTGCTGTTCCACCCCAACCCCTGCCACGAAGACCGCTACCTCGCCAACCTGGAGGACGGGATTCAGGCGGGTTTTCCCCGGGCGGCCCTGGCCCATGAAGGCATGGCGGTTGACCTGTTTCACCTGTGACGGGCGGCCAACTGTGACGGGCTGGCTCGGCTAGGGGCTGGGGGAGGAAGAGGCTGCGACGGTGGGGCTTAGGGCGTACGGCTACCGTGGAAATGGAGATCGCTTGGAGGGACGGCGGGGGAAATCCGGGGAAGTACCGGGAGAAAAGTAGGCAAAAACCGCGCAAACCCACAAAAATTAACCCTTCGACCCGTGACCAACCCTGGAGAACAGGGCACACTTTTAGTAAGGCGACTTCTAGGGAATCCTCTCCCCTGGGGTGGGTGAAGCCCAATCCAACGGCAAGGTCTCATGGCCCCATGGGGGCAACCGTCGGGGCAGATCCTCCGCCTCCACCCCCACCGGGAACCTGTCAGCCGGATCTCGCACCCCACCGAGCCCAGATCGATACAAAACCCAGGGGCATCCTGGTGGTGAAGGCGGGGGAGATCATGACCTGGAAATCTCCAGTTGTTGTATTACAGCCCAGCGACGGGCTTAGCCCCTTGGCCGCTGGGTAAGGAGACTACCCTATGACTACTACCGTCAGGCCTGGGATCGATGCTGACACCAGCCCCATTATTGACATGGGATTTACGGCGGAGCCGTTTCCGGCCAATACCCACATGTGCTACATCTTCAACGACGAGGAGGAACGGCGGGACGTGGTGGCCCGCTATACCAACAGTGGCCTGACCCACGATGAACTGGTGGGCTACTTTGCGGATTTGGACAATGCCGACCTCATCGAAGACTACCTGGCTTCCATGGGTATTCATCCCCCCGCCGATGACCAGCGGGATCATGTCATGTTCTGTCCGGCCCACTCGGTCTACTGCCCCGATGGCCACTTTACCGCCCAGGGCATGATTAACCGCCTCAAAGACCTACACCACACCTGTCAAGAACACCACTGGCCGAATGTGCGAGTGACGGGGGAAATGTCCTGGGCGCTCTCTCCGGATATCACCGGGGCCGAGGCTCTGGTGGAGTATGAGTCGCGGTTGAATTTGTTAATGCGCACCCATCCCCTGACGGCCATCTGTCAGTACGATGCCAACCAGTTTGATGGGGCCACCTTATTCGAGATTCTCCAGGTGCATCCCATGATGGTGGTGCGCGGTCAGATTGTTCACAACCCCTACTACATCCCACCGGAAGAGTTTCTCTCCCGTCACGGATTGCCCCTCGATGGCTAACCTTGTCTCTATCCCAGAATCGTTGCGGCCCGAGGTGTTGGGTCGCCTGTTGGTGATTCCCAGCATGTTAGACGTGCTGCCCGATTCTGGGGCC
>JALQST010000101.1:0-228 GCA_023264315.1 Nodosilinea sp. BSH.14 | reverse complement strand
TGGAGGGGATGGTCTACCCCAATCCGGGGATGAATGGATCTCCCCCAGCCCCGAGGCTACCAGGAATGAGCCCCTCCCCAGCGCCCCTTCAGCAAAGCTTTCCCCTGTCCAGCCCGCGTCGCCAGTATGGCCATTTAATCCTAGGGGTGGAGAATGAGGACGCCTTTCACCCCTATCGGCCCTACGTCAGCAATATTGCCAATATTGTGACCACAGTGCTGGAAAATC
>JALQST010000100.1 GCA_023264315.1 Nodosilinea sp. BSH.14 | reverse complement strand
GAAGCAATGCACCACCCAGCCGCACTCAACCTTACGAGTTGGCCATTGCTAAGGATGGAGCGGCCTCAACCGTGGCCCCAAAGGTGGCGTTCAACCCCTGGGCAATGTTGCCGAAGATTTGGCTCAGTGGGGCATCGGGCACACAGAGGGGCAGGGGCACCCCAGCATCGCCCTGGGCACAAACACGGGGGTCAATGGGCACCTGGCCCCAGAGGGGCACGGAGAGTTCCGCCGCCATTTGGGCACCGCCGCCGCTGCCAAAGATGGGGGTGGGTTCGCCGCAATGGCCGCAGAGCAGGTAGCTCATGTTTTCCACCAAGCCCAGCACGGGCACCCCCACCTGGCGGAACATGTGGACGCTGCGCCGCACATCGGAAATGGCCACCTGCTGAGGGGTCGTCACCATCACCACGCCGCAGATGGGGCTTTCTTGGACGATGGTGATCTGCGCGTCGCCCGTGCCGGGGGGCAGGTCAATCAGCAGGTAGTCCAGCTCGCCCCACTCCACATCATGGAGAAACTGGGTGATGATTTTGTGCATCACTGGGCCACGCCACGCCAGGGGATGATCCCGTTCCGCCAGCAGCCCCACGGACATGAGCTTGATGCCGTGGGCTTCTAGGGGCACAAACCGCTGGCCGCTGGGGGTATCGATCACCTGCACCTGGGACTGGCCCAAGCCCAGCATTTGGGGCACATTGGGGCCGTAGATGTCGGCATCCAACAAACCCACCTTGGCCCCGGTTTTGGCCAGGGCAGCGGCCAGGTTCACCGCCGTGGTGGATTTGCCCACACCCCCCTTGCCGCTGGAAACCGCCAGGGTAATCCGCACACCGGGAATGGTGCAGCGTTCGGCGTAGGCTTTTTTGCACCAGGGCAGTTGGGCCAGGGTGGTTTGCACCTGGGCTTGTAGATCCCACTGGTGCCGCCCCACGTAGAGCCGCAGATAGACGTAATCGCCCACCACCCGCAGGTTTCGCACCATGCCCAGGCTCACCAGGTCGGTGCCTAGGGTGGGCTCTTTGAGGGTTTTCAGCAGGGCGACGACCTCGGCTTTGCGGCTCAGTTCCTCAGGGCTGGGGGGCGCTTCGGCGGGGGCGGCATCGGCCCGATGGAAAGGGGACGCATGGCTAGACATGGGAGGCCTCCGGCATAGACTTCTGGATGGCGTCGATGGCCCGCTGGGAGAAAATCCGCACGTCCATGTCGGGGTCGTGGAGGGTTTGGTGCAGGGCGGGCAGGGCGTCGGGGTTGGACAGCTTGCCTAGGGCGGTGGCCGCATCTCGACGCACGTCGGAATAGTCGTCGGTGAGCGCCTTAATGAGGGCAGGCATGGCCCGATCATCGGCCACCTTTTGCAGGGCACGGGCGGTAAATTTTCGCACCTGCCATTCTGGGTCTTCCATGGCTTGCACCAGGGCCGGGATAGACTCAGTCTCCGCCAGCAAATCCAAGGACTGGGCCGCATTGCGCCGCACCTGCCAATCGCTATCGTTGGTCAGCAGATCGCACAGCAGCGCCACCACCCCGGCATCACTGAGGTGCCCCAAGGTGAGCGTGGCCGCCCGCCGCACGGCTTCCACAGGATCCTTTGCCAAGCCCAAGGCTGGCTCGCAG
The DNA here is from genome assembly GCA_023264315.1 of Nodosilinea sp. BSH.14. GTDB lineage: Bacteria > Cyanobacteriota > Cyanobacteriia > Phormidesmidales > Phormidesmidaceae > Nodosilinea. Next base: position 7,739 of record JALQST010000100.1, on the reverse strand, counting down.
CGCACCACCTGGTTCAAGTAACGCAAAGTGGTGACAGCGGCCTCCCGCAGGTCGGGATTTTCCGACTGGAAGAAGGGCAAAATGTAGGGCAACGCCTGGGCATCGTGGATTTTCCGCAGCAGCACCAGCACGTTCAATTGAGTGTAAACGTTACCCGTTTGCAGCAAATCCAGCAGCTTCATCAGGTCGTTGGTAGAAACCAATTCCTTCAGGGCCGATAGTGCTTCGTGCCGCACCTTTTCGTGGGCCGAACCTAGGCAGTCCATCAGCGGATTAATGGCTACCGGATTAGCAAATTCCCACAGGCTGGTGATGGCTATTTCCTGCACCATGGGGCTTTCGTCGTACAGCGCCCCAATCAATGGTTCAATGGCATCCTCATCGCCCAGGTGTTGCAGGGTCTTTACCGCAACCAGTCGCTCGTCTAGATCGGATGATCGCAGCATCTCAATCCATTGTGCAACTTCGGGATCCATATCCGTGGAATACATAAGGCAGGTGTCCTAAATAACGGCAAAGGGAATGGGATGAGCGCGTTTATCTGAGCAAAAAGGGAATTTGTACCGTAATCGCCCCGGTAGGACATTCCTTTTCGCAGGGTAGGCAGAACCAGCACTCGTCGTATTTCATGTAGGCTTTGCCCGTTTCGGGATTTTTCACCAACACATCTAAGGGACAAACTTCAATACAGGCTACACATTTTTCAAGACACTTCGATTCGTCCACAATCACCGGGACATCCACACGCTGAGTCGTCAAAGCCATAGCAAAAATCCTGAGATTTAATAAGGGTGAATAAGGTCTTTCCATCTCCCCTCTCCTTCCTAGGAGAGGGGCCGGGGGTGAGGTCTTTCCGGCCCCCCTCTCCTTCCTAGGAGAGGGGCTGGGGGTGAGGGTCTACCGCACGGCTACGTCGTAGACTTCTTCCTTCAAATTCACGTCTACGATGTAGGGTTCTACGGCCCGCTTAAACAGTTCCATGTCGCCGTTTTCGCCCTTCTTGAGGTTGACGTGGCAGAACCATTCGTCATCGTTCTTTTCGGGGTAGTCGAGCCGATAGTGGTACAGCCCCCAGCGGGTTTCTTTGCGGAAGAGGGAGGCGCGGGCGGCCATTTCGGCACAGTCGCGGATGAAGTGGACTTCCATGCAGCGCATCAGTTCGTGGGGGTCGCTGGCTCCCATGACGTTCAGGGTGTCTTCGTAGGCCACAAACTTTTCCAGGCCAATGTCCATGTTGTGGGGCGACTTGGGCGGTTGCAGGTAGTCGTTTACCAGGCGGCGCAGCTTGTATTCCACCTGGGTGTGGGGCACGCCGTTGGGCTGGTTCAGGGGACGATAGATGCGCTCCTGCTCGGCGGCGAGAAAGTCGGCATCGGGTGACCTATGCTCCAGGTCGCGCACGTAGTCCATGGCGTTTTCCCCGGCAATGCGGCCATAGACAAAGGCCCCAATCATGTAGTTGTGGGGCACACTGGCCATGTCGCCAGCGGCATAGAGACCGGGCACCGTGGTTTCGGCCCGCTCGTTCACCCACACCCCAGAGGCGCTGTGGCCGCTGCATAGGCCAATTTCGGAGATGTTCATTTCTACGCCGTGGGTGCGGTAGTTTTCGTTGCGGCCCTCGTGGAAGCGGCCTCGGCTGGGGCGTTCGTTGTCCCACAGCACCCGCTCGATTTCAGAAATCGTGTCGTCATCGAGGTGGTACATCTTTAGGTGGACGGGGCCTTTGCCGGAGTGCAGCTCTTTGTAGACCTCCAGCATCATCTGGCCACTCCAGTAGTCGCAGTTGATGAAGCGGTGGCCCTCGGCGTTGGCGGTGTAGGCTCCGAAGGGGCTGGCCACGTAGGCGCAGGCGGGGCCGTTGTAGTCCTTAATCAGCGGGTTGATTTGGAAGCATTCGATGTTGGTTAGCTCTGCCCCGGCATGGTAGGCCATGGAGTAGCCATCCCCGGCATTGGTGGGGTTTTCGTAGGTGCCGTAGAGGTAGCCGGAGGCAGGCAGACCCAACCGACCGCAGGCTCCGGTACAGAGTACGACGGCCTTGGCTTGAATTACCACCATGTTGCCGTTGCGGACATCCAGGCCCACGGCTCCGGTGACGCGGCCATTTTGCACCATCACGCGGGTCGCCATCACCCGGTTGGTAACGTTCACCTTATGGCGCTTCACCTGACGGGCGAGAATTTTTTTGAGGTCTTTTCCTTCAGGCATGGGCAACACGTATTTGCCGACCCGGTGTACCTGCTTGAGGTCGTAGTTACCTTCGTGATCTTTTTGAAATTTCACCCCCCAGCTTTCCAGTTCTTGAATCACCTCAAAGCCGAGGCGTCCGGTTTCGTAAACGGCTTTTTGGTTCACAATGCCGTCGTTGGCGATGGTGATTTCACGAACGTATTGCTCTGGAGTGGAATTGCCGGGAATCACAGCGGTATTGACGCCATCCATACCCATGGCAATAGCACCACTGCGGCGGATATTGGCCTTTTCCAAAATTAGCACATCGCTTTCTGGACTGGCCTGCTTGGCTTTAATGGCGGCCATGGTGCCAGCGGTTCCACCACCGACTACCAAAAAATCCGTTTTTAGATACTGAATGTTCACTTAACCACGTCCTCAGCTTAAACGGCAGTGAAATTGGAATCTTTGTCGATGCATCAAGGCTAGGGATGATTATTAGGGCTATCGGTAGTTGCCCTCGTTTCTGCGCCTTATGGCTATAGTTTAGGGGAGTCCGAAATAGTCATCAATACAGTTTGTAACGATGGCTACGGTTTAATCATCACAGCCTTCTATACACTCATAAAAAATATCTATCGAATCTCCAAAGCGTTATCCTCCAAAGGGTTTCAGTACCTTTAGGATGAACAACGAGAGTCAGATCCCTTTAAAATGAAGGAATTTCCTAATCACTCAAATGAGGATCATTTTCCCTAGAGTCATCACGTTAAACGTGCCCCATAACATTGAGTTCCTTCCTACGCGCCCAAGACGCCTAATACCGTGGAAATCTATCAGCTTAAGGTCTTTCTAGAGGTAGCCAACTGTCTCAGCTTTACCGAAGCTGCTGACACCCTCAATCTGACTCAGCCAGCGGTCAGCGCCAAGATCAAATCCCTAGAAGCTGAGCTAGAAACGCCGCTGTTTTACCGTCTCGGTCGTCGCATTGAACTCACCCAGGTGGGAGAGTATCTCCTCGCTGAAGGGCCACAACTCTTGGATATGGAGCAACGCCTCAAGGCCGACATTGAGGAAATTAAGCAGGGCAAACACAGCGCCCTCACCCTCGGCGGTATGGCGGATGTGATGGATCACTGGTTGCCCTCGGTACTGTACGACTATCGGCGTGTGCATCCGTCGGTGCAGACCCGTTGTGTGCAGTTTAATTCGGCGGAGGAACTGTATCGAGCCATTAAATCAGGGGAAGTGGATCTGGGTATTTCAGACCTCAGCTATGCCACCTTTGAGGATTTGGCAGAAACGACGATTGATTCGGTTCACTATTCCCTGGCGGTGTCCGCCAGCCATCGCTTAGCCCAGCAACCTTGGCTAAGTTTGCAGGAACTCAAGGATGAGTCTTGGGTCTTGCTGCCGGAGGGTTCGCCCAGCCGCATTATGCTGCAAAAACGAATGCAGGAATTGGGCCTAGATCTATCAGACTTTGCCCATGTGGAAGTAGTGGATTCCCTCAGTCAGGTGCGTACCTATTTGATGCAGGGGCATTACCTCGGTTTTGTGTCCAATTTTGAGCTGCATCTAGAAAGTCAGGCGGGGCTCATTCGCCATGTCCCCCTAGAGGAATTTGCCCTCGGCAGTCCGCTGTTTTTGCTGATGGCTAAGCGCCTCAGCCGTGCCCTAGAGGCTTCTATGGCGGGTGGATCTTCCCGGTCAAGCCTAGAAGCGGTGCGGCAGTTTATAACGCTCCTCAAAACCCGCCAAACCCGTCCCCCATTTCCCGAAGCGATCTCGATGCCGCTGGCTCCTTACCAGCCCGCCGAGAAAATTTCTAATCCTCTTTCTAATCCAGCTTCTAGGGTGCCCCAGTTCCAAGCCCCGAACTTTTTGGTGCGCTCGGTTTCCCCCGGCAATACGGATACGATTCGCCTCACCATCGGCACCCAAAATCGCACGATTCAAACCATTACCGCTGGGCTAATTATTCAGCGATTGGGCCTGCTAGAACATTTTTTGCCCCGCCACGGACGCTACAGTGGCACCCGCTACCACATCCGCTGGGCCGACTATAGCTCCGGTGCGCCCATTGTGGAGGGGTTGCAAACCCAACAGGTGGATATCGGTGTGCTGGGCGACTATCCTCTGCTGCTGAGCGCCCTCCCCGGTGCAGCAGCGACGGCCTGCACACGCCTGATTAGTTTTGTGGCCAGCAATCCCGACGGCACCGGAAACGACATCATTGTGCCCCAGCAGTCGCCGCTCCACACCATCGAAGACCTGGCGGGACGGGTGATTGCGGTGCCCTTTGGCTCGGCGGCCCACGGTATGGTGATGCGCTCTCTGCACCACTGCGATCTGCTGGATGCCGTCACCCTCACCACCATCGATGCCTGCAACCACGGCACCCGCCGCCCCTCCAATGCCGCCAATAGCGCCATCGATGGCTACGCCTACTTCGCGCCGTTCCATGAAATTGCCAAACACAAGGGGCAATTCCGGCGGCTGTTGTCCCACCAACTCGACGGCCTGCCCACCTTCCACGGCGTGGTGATTCGCGACGAACTGGCCGACCAGTATCCCGAAATTGCCGTGGCCTACCTGCGGGCACTGCTTGCCGCCCAATATTGGTACGCCACCCAACCCATCGCCCCCACCCTGGTGAGCCGCTGGGTGAATATGGATGCCGCCATCGTCAGCAAAACCCTGCTATCCGGCACCAGCGACCCGACGGATGTGGTCTACCATTCCGAAACCCAACTGCGGCCCGATTGGCTCCAGGCCCACATTCACGCCCTCAGCCCCATTGCGGGGCAAGAAACCCTCAGCCACATCAACCTCAATGACTGGATGCAGCCGGAATTTCTCGCCGCCGCCATCGCCGCCCTTTAGGGATGACCCATCAACAGGCTTCCATGCTTTTCATGGTTTCTTCGCGAATGCAGTCGAAGACACGTCGGTGCAGGTCAATAAAATCCTGAGAAAGAGTGTCATCAAAATGGCGAGGACGGGGCAAATGGACAGGAATTTCTGACTTAATGCGGCCTGGATGAACGCCCATCGTACAAATGCGATCACCCAGAAAAATCGCTTCTTCGATGTCGTGGGTGACAAAAATCACGGTGGTTTTCAGATCATCCCAAATGCTGAGCAAAAGCTCCTGCATCATGTGGCGAGTTTGGGCATCGAGGGCCGCAAAGGGTTCATCCATCAACAGCACTGACGGCGAATTCACCAAGGCCCGAATGATGCTGGCCCGCTGCTGCATTCCGCCCGACAGTTGGTGGGGGTAGCTATTGCGATGTTTGTATAGCCCTACCCGATTCAGATAATCATTGACCCGTTCCGTGCGTTCCGCCTTAGAAACCCCTTGGATTCTTAGCCCCATTTCCACATTTTGAAAGGTGGTTTTCCAGGGCAAAAGGGAATACTGCTGGAACACAAAGCCCCGATCTGCCCCCGGTCGGGTAATCGGCGTTTGATCGACCAGAACATAGCCGCTAGAGGGCTTAATAAAGCCTGCAATCACATTCAATAGGGTCGATTTACCACAGCCCGATGGCCCCAGTAAACAGACAAATTCTCCGGGCTGAATGGCAAGCTGAATCGAGTCCAGTACACCGTTTTCGTACTGCTTGCGGCGATAGACCACCGACAGCCCTTCCACCTGTACTGAACCCTTCAGGGTAGTCCGTCTTTCCTGCTCAATTTGTTGCATCGTAACCATACTCTCTCCTTACCTTTCCGTAGGTTGATGGTGTTTTGAAGGGCTGGGGCCTTAGCTTTGTTTCTTAATCACTCGCCAGGGCATCAGGGCGCGGGCGGCTCGATCCACCGCCCAGGAGCTAAAGGCTCCCATCAACCCAATCAGCAACATTCCCATCACAATCGGTGGATAGTTGGAGGTGACATAGGATTCCCAGGTAATGTAGCCGATGCCGTAGCGTCCGGCCAAAATTTCCGCCGTCACCAAACAAAACCAGGCATTCCCCATGCCAATCGTCAGACCACTGGCAATGCTGGGCATAGAACCTGGAATCACAATGTCCTTAAAAATGTGCCAGGGATTGGCCCCTAAACATTGCCCCACCCGAATTAAAACCGTATCACCTAGGGTACTCTCAACGCCTTTAATAGTACTAATGAGGATTGGGAAAAAAGCTCCCAAAAAAGTAATGTATACCATCCCCGTTTCCGCATTGGGAAACATCAAAATGGCGAGGGGAATCCAGGCGACGGCGGGAATGGGGCGCAAAATTTCCAGGGGCGGCATGGTCAGATCTTCCACCACCTCGAACCAGCCCACCAGCACCCCTAACAGCACCCCAGCCATAGAAGCAATGGCGTAGCCCCAAAGCACCCGTTGAATACTCGACCAAAAATGGATCCAGGGATTACCCGTCATAAACTTGATCGTCGCTCTGAAGACCTCTAAGGGTGACGGCAGAAATTGAAAGTTGATGATGAAATGAAAGTTGATCGAACTGAGAATTTGCCAAATACCAAAGAATAACACCAGCGATAGTAGTTGCCGCAGAGGGCGATTTTGTAAGATCGCCGTTCTCGCTGTCATCGCAAGCTGGTTGACCCAGCCCATCGGGCTAGGCTTCGATACCATAACTGTCATCGTTTTCCTCTCAATACTGCGGGGACAAAACCCTAGGGCTACCTTACGGGGATGGTAGATCCGTAGTCCGTGTATTTTGCGTCACCTGAGACACCTTTTTTATGCGGGGGTATCGGTCATCTCCATCCCACGAGGGTAGACCCTAGGGCCAACGGAATCCTCTAAGGCAACGACTAGCGAGCCCCAACCAGCACAGGTTGCTGGGCGTAGATGCTTTGTAGATCCCGGAAGGCCGTTAGGGTGCCCCCGGTTTGGGTCGCGTAGGCTTGGGCCTCAGACTCTAGCAAAAAGGCCGCAACCTCATCGCCATTGCGCACAAAGTAGGAGTTTTCAGCGAACAATTTCCAGCCATTGTTATGGTCATGGACAAACATGGCATTGGCCGCTTGACCTTCCGCCTGTAGCTCGGTCAGCGCTTTCACCATATTGGCAATAGACGCAAAACTGGCGACTTTTTCTTCCCCCTGTACCCAAATTTGGGCCGCACGTTTTGGATCCTCAATCGCTTCTCCGGTTAGGGCATCTTCCCCGGTAATTTCATAGGATTCAGCGGTGGCCACCACATCATCGTAATCCAACCCCAGTTCCGCCATCGCCTGACGCAGGAAGCTTTCATCCGTCCAGTTGACAACTTCGTTGGGATCAACGGGTTTTTCAATCCGGCCCAGGCTGGTCAGGGTAGCAACACTATTTTTGAGCGAACTCATCTGAATATCGCCAATGGTAGGGTTCAGGGCTTGCAGACCGGATGGCCCAAGGAACATATAGACTACTTCTTTTTCAATGCCCGACCACTCTTGAATTTGGGCGGCGATACCCTCAGGATCTTCTCGGAACATTTGGTTGGCTTCCAGCACCGCCTTTATCCTACATTCCGCAGGTTGACAAATGATTAGCTAGATGGGTAGTAATACCGCTCAACCGGTGGTCCCAATAGGCGAAT